>JBDGQU010000044.1:0-2867 GCA_042218715.1 Bipolaricaulia bacterium
GGGGGTGGTAGCTTTTTATAAAGACAAATCCAATAAACTCTCTAACTAGTTCTATTTCATTTATTAGGGAGTTTTCCCTGAAGCTAAATACTCTAGGTCGTCTTAGTTGTTAAATTGGTAGAAAATAGGAGGAAAATAATGAACTATAAAAAAACAACAGCTTTTCTTTTACTAACAGTTTTCCTGATTAGTTCCTTAGCGATAGCCCCGGTTCTTGCGGCTGAAGACGAAGGGGAACTAGTAAAGAAAATCAACCTGGAAGTTAGGACTAAAGAAACGACGGGAATTGCCGATACGGCAGAGGGTACTCTTGATTTCTATATGCAGGCTTCTCCGGGTAAAAAATTTGAGGGAATATCCGAAAGCATGCAGAAAAATTTGGGGAGAATAAAGAGTGCCGGTGGGTACAACAATCTTTACTTTAACCCTGCCGCTACGGCCAAATATACGGCAAAAGTCGGCGGAAAAAGAGAGTTCAACCCGTACTCTATCGAAAAGTTTCGCTACGCGATGAATTGGTTGGTAAACAGGCAGAAAATAGTCGAACAAATGTTCAATGGCTACGCGGCCGTGCGCCCGACTTCTCTAGCTAAGAGCGTGCCTACTTACGACGAATACGTGCAGCCCGTGGTGGACAAACATGGTATTACCCCTACGGGTGACTTCCCAAAAGCAAAGAAAATGATAACTGATGCCCTGGAAACAGCGATGAACGATCCGAAACTTAAGGGGCAGCTTAAAAAAATGGAGGCCGGTGATTCACCGGTTGGCTACTGGTGGGCCTACAAAGGTCCGAACGAAAAAGAATTCAGCAAGGTAAGACCGATCGTCATGATAAGAATTGAGGACGCCAGGAAACAGATCGGGCAATATTACTGCGATCAGCTGGAGAAAGTCGGCATCGATCCTCAGAGAAAGCTCTGGGAAAGAAGTAAGGCCATTAACAACGCTTTCTATTCCGATCCAAAGAACCTGAAATGGCACGTATACACGGGTGGATGGCTGGCTTCGGGGAACTCGTACTTCAATATGTTTAGTGCGTTCCAGATGTATGCTCCTTTCTACGGGTACATGCCGGGAGGCTTTGCCGGTGAGACGGCCTGGAAATACAAGCACCCAGAGCTTAATAAATACGGTCAGATGATTGCCAACGGTAAATTAAGCACGGAGGAACAGTACTGGGAGACTTTTAAGAAATGTATCGACCTGGGTGTAGAGGAAAGCGTAAGAGTCTTCCTGACGACAACGTTTGACTTCTATTCCTACAACAAGAATTCGGTTACATCGTTCGTTCCGGACGCCAAAATAGGGTGGTCAAGTGTCTGGACGGGTCGGACGATAAAGACAAAAGACGGTGTCCTGGATACGGCCGAATTTGCCAGTCAGGGCTCGCTCTTCATGGACAACTGGAACTTCATTGGCGGTTCAACGGACGTTTATTCTTCCCGCTTGCTTAGGTTAATGCGCGATCCTTCAAACTGGACGCACCCACAAACCGGCAAGTACTACCCGATAAGAGGAGAGTGGACCGACATCAACAAGGACTTCGAATACGTTGACGGCAAGTTAAAGGACAAGATAGAAGTTCCGGACGATGCCGTTTACTACGATACGAAGGCCGAAAAGTGGAAGAAAGTCTCCAAAGACGCAACAGCGGCGACCAGTGCGACTTATCAGTGGAAGTTCTCGAAATTCCACGACGGTCACATGATGGACGACACCGATCTTTTGGCGTCCTGGGCGTTTAGTAAAGAGTGGAGCTACAAGGACGGAAAGAAAGATCCGAAATTCAATAGTTCTTATTCGGGGCAGTCGAAACCGTTCTACGAGAAGGTAGAGGGTGTTGTCTGGCATGGAGACGGAAAATTCACGGTCTATGGAGACTACACTTTCCCCGCCGATTCTCAGATTGGGATGTACTATAATATAGATGTATACAAGCCCTGGGAAATCAACTACGCGGTTGGGGAACTAGTTGCCTCTAAAAAACCTTCACCGGTGCTGGGAGAATCCTACTCATGGAGCGAAGCTGAAGGCGCCAAGTGGGTGCACTTCATAAGTAAATCCCAGGGGAAGGACTTTAAGGCAAAGCTTCAGAGTATGAAGGAGAACTTTAATATTCCTCCCTATCTTAAAGTGGAAAATAATTCTCCGTTCCCGGTTAAATCCGGAGAATTCAATGACGAAGTGGATAGTGTCATTGAGTTCTACGATAAGTACGGTCACTTCTATCCGTCACAGGGACCGTTCGTATTAACTAACTACGATGCCCAGAACATGGTCATGAACTTCAAGAGGTTCGATCAAGTAGTTGAAAACCCGAAATATCCGTTTAGCTGGGATCACTGGAGCAAGACCCTGAAAGTAGTACGGCTGACTCTGGGGAACGTTCAGGCTCCGAGTACGGCCGAACGTGGATCTAGCCTTGAAGTAACGATAAACGCGGAAAGGACTCAGAGCTATCCCACGGAAAAATCCAGTCCGGCTGAAGAAGGAACCGTGGAATTAAGACTGATTAAGGACGGAGAAGTGGTCTACAGTAGTAAGGCTGAACTTGTAGAACCCGGAAAGTTTGTAGCTACTGTACCCGCGGACGAGACTCAGACGTTGAGTGCCGGTGCTTACACTCTGAAGTTAGTGGGATCGTTACCCGGACAGCAAGCTTCGGCGGAAGAAGCATCGACCAGTATAGTTCTAACCTAGCGGGATCAGGTAGACTAAATACCTAATTGAATTAATTATTGGCTAGGGTGGACGATCCACCCTAGCCATATTTTTCACTAAGGGTCAAGAACCCCGCCCACAGGGCGGGTCATATAAAAATACAATTGTAAAGATAACTTTGGATTTGAAAAACGAAAAATTGA
>JBDGQU010000045.1:0-4981 GCA_042218715.1 Bipolaricaulia bacterium
AAGAAATCGCCATGACGGTCCAAGATGTCATCTTCGAATACGTCCCCGCCGAGAACCAGAAAAAGGTCGTCGAACGGTTCGAGACGCTTGGGCTCGGGAAGCAACTAACGCCGGGCAATTAGAAGAAAGTCTCCACTCACACAGTTTAAGATGAAAAAGCCGAGAATATCTCCTCAATACAAGCCGGGCAGAGGAGACAAAGGAGAAACTCAAAGCCGGCATCAGAAAAGCGGAAAGAAAGATTCTTTAGAAACCGCTTTTTACTTGACAGGCGAGAAGTTTCAGATCGCCTTGAGCGAACTAATTCTATACCATCAGACCCAAATGTCTCTGAAAGCGACTAAGGCTCTAACAGTTGCCTACCGTTTAGAAGGGATGACCAACGACCTTATGGCTTTCTTCTATTGGAATGGTGACTGTTTTGCCTTGGATGCCGGTTTGGAAGAAGACGTCGAAGCAACTGTAAGAGATTGGAAGCCCAGGTATGGAAAGTCTTTAGAGTTCCAACACTTCTCGACTCATCCCAATCTTCATTACCTAAATAAAGTGAGGGTAGCATCGAGAGAGTTGGAAAAGCAATATCAGGCTTGGAATAAGTCTCCTGAAATTGTTGGGCAACGACGGCGTCTAAACCGAATAAAGAATCTGAAAGCGAATTACCCATCTTGGTTAGCTAAACTGTTGCTTCGTTCGGACAATCTGACAGGCGAAGAAAACTTGCTGAACAACCGCATTAGAGAGATAGATAGATACGCCGGCTTTCTCAATCGATTGTCCACTTTTTACTGGCTGGCAATTCAAGTCGAAAGAAAAGAGTTGGAGGTGACTCCAAAATACTGGAACCGCAATGCTACTTAACGACCACCAAATAAAAGAACTAGACCTCGTCTCTCCCTTCCAATCCCATTTGGAAGGGAAAAATATCCTGTCCTATGGACTCAGCTCTTTTGGGTATGACGTTCGAATCAGCAGTAAGGAGCTGTTGGCAACAGAACCATCTTCAAATCCGAAAACAATCAATCCCAAATGGTTTTCCCGCATCGAAGCGGAGGAAGTAATGACTTCGCTCTCTTTACAAGAAGATAAAAACGGGCAATACTTCTTACTGCCGCCTTACGCCCACGCACTAGGAGTCACCGTAGAATACATCCAAGTACCCCGAAATGTTTTGACAGTTACATTAAACAAGAGCACTTACCGGCGATGCGGTTTAGAGGTCCCGACTACGGTGTTAGAGCCAGAGTGGGAAGGATACTTAACACTTGAGTTAAAAAATCAAACACCTCACTATCTCCAAGTCTTTGCCGGAGAAGGAATCTGCCAATTGGTATCAATGCAGGGGCAAGACTGCCAGCAGAGCTACAACGATCGCGCCGGTAAATACCAAAACCAACAACCTGCCGTTACATTCCCAAGGATTGAAAATTATGGCCAACATCAATAGCGATTTCCCAAAAGAAGCAACTTGCGCCGATGTTACTTACTATCGAACCTACTCCCGAGTCAACAATGGAGTTAGAGAAACATTCCTGAACGACACAGTACCCAGATGTCTAAACGGAATCTACCGGACCGGTCACCTAACAAAAGAAGAGAAGTCGCTTCTTAAGAGTTACCTAGAAAATGAGATCGTTTTCCCCTCAGGCCGATGGATGTGGGTCGGCGGAACTAAATGGCTAGAGGAACCCGAAAACTGGCCAGGCGCCTATAACTGCACCGGCACTAACATTGATGCCGTCGAAACATTCGGTAAGTTAATGGATCTGGCGATGCAAGGGTGTGGAACTGGCGCAAACCTTGAGAAGAAATACATCGACCAACTCCCTACTATCCAAACTAAGTTGAAGGTAAATGTTGTCGGAGAGTTTGGATCGATCCCCAAATCCAAAAGGTTGGAAGAGACTAAATGCGAGTTATTTGAAGAAACTAAGCAGGATTGTCGCATTATAGTAGGAGACTCCCGAAAAGGGTGGGTAAAAGCTTACCAGCTTTTAATTAATTTTGCAACGTCGGAAACTCCCGAAAAAGAAACGGAGATATCGGTAGACTTGAGCCATATTAGGCCCAAAGGAGAAAGATTAAAGGGCTTTGGAGGTGTATCTAACCCTTTCAAACTCAAAGAGTTGTTTCCCCGCGTTGCTGAGATTCTCAACGGATCTTTAGATCGCCAAATGAACGCCGAAGAATGTTGCTTGCTTATTGACGAGGCAGCATCGGCTGTTGTGGCAGGCAATGTCAGACGTAGCGCGGGGATTAGGCAATTTGACGAAGATGAACCGTTGCTAAAATTGGGATTATGGCAACAAGACGGGCAAGGCAACTTTTCTATAGACCCCAAACGGTCGGCGTTAAGAATGGCGAACCATACCAGGGTCTTTCACCGCAAACCCACATTCGAAGAACTTAGAGAGGCGATCGCGCTTCAAGTTCAATGTGGGGAGGGGGCAGTGCAATATGCTCCAGAAGCCGTTGCCCGCGCCAATGCCGATCTATTAGACACGGAAGATAAGAAAAAAGAATTTCTTCATCAATATAACCACCCAAGCCAAAGCGGTTCTCAATACTTGGAGCATTTGCTTAGAGAGCAAGGCATCGAAATTACAGCCGATGTTGACCGAGAAATAAACCACCGAATGGAGCGGTATAGTCTTAATCCTTGCTCGGAAATTATTGGTAGCAATTTTTTCTGTAACCTAGGGGAGTTGCACGCAAATCGACTAGATCCAGATGACGAAGAGCAACAAAAGGAAGCAGCCTACGCAAATGGTCTTTGGACGGCACCGCTTTTAGAACGAGGGTTTGTTGACTCCCGTTACCAGGGAAGTCGAGAAAAAGACCCAATCGTCGGGCCTTCTATAACCGGTCTATTCGACTTCTTCGTCCATAAATTCGGCGTTGATTGGCTCCGTTGGTGGCTTGTCGATCGCAAAGACGGTTGGACGCCTCGTTCGATTGATTGGGAAACGATGAGCCGGAGCGGAAAGGAAGCAGTAAAGGATTTTGTTCAAAAGAGCCGGCATGAAAGCGACGCCTTTCGACAGGAAGAAAAACGGATTCTAAAGGAGTGGAGAGATTCGGCGGTAGAAGCAGTAACTAAATACTGCCAGAGAAACGGCCTCAAGACACCCTACCGCATTACATGCGTTAAGCCCAGTGGCACTCAGTCGCTTCTCACCAATGCCAGTCCGGGTTGGCACCCGCCTAAAGCAATTCGGTACATCCGCCGGATTACTGTTGGGAAAGACGATCAAGTCGGTTTAGCAGCTTTAGATGCCGGCTATCTGGTAGTGCCTTCCCAATCCGACATCGATGAGCATGGCAATCTCCTTAAAGACCCTTTTGACTCCCGTTGTAGCGAGTGGCTAATTGAGATTCCCACAAAAGTTTCTTGGGCGGATCTACCCGGCATCGAAGAGGAGGGGATAGACCCTTACGATTTCTCCGTTAAAGCGCAGTACGACTTTTTTATGACTGTTCAGCAGAACTGGACGGACCATAATACATCCGCTACTTTAGAACTTCACGAGTCGGAAATAGACGACTTGGCAACCCTAATCTTCAACACTGTCCAACACGACGGCGGATATATTTCCGGAGCAATTCTCCAAAAATTCGACCCGAGAACTTCCTCCTTCCCAAGATTGCCGTTTGAACCGATCGATGAAGATGAGTACTGCCGTCGGGTGCAAGAGGTCGCATCTCGATGCCAAGTTGATTCTTTCAAAGAAGCCTTAGATAAAAATAGCGATGCCTTCGCCGAAACAACCGGCCCATCCGGTTGTGACAGTACCGGTTGTACACTCGCTTAATTCACTATGCCCAACTTGCAAACCGGCAACATTCCCTTAATCCTCTGCGCCTCTCACGAGGAAGGACGACATGCCGAGGCGGACCTGACTGTTTCTCTAGTCGAATCAATCGACCAGCGGGAGTCGGCCCCCGGCGATCGTGCCTATATTGCCCCGGCCATCAAAGAGCGTTCCCAAAGCCTCGTTGCGGCCTATATTGAGCTATTCAACGCCCTTTTAGAAGAGGTGAGGGGGTTAACCGGCGAGGAGACCTTACTGCTTCTCTCGCCCCACGGCATTGCACGGGGGCCGGCCTTCGGCATTGGCCTCCGGGCCCATCTCTATGGCGGGGATACGGCGCTGGCCGTGGCCGGGCAGGTCGCCCAACGGCCGCAATGCCAACCCTCACCGTTTATCGTGCAAATCGCCGATCAGATACTAGGGTTGGAAGGGGCGCTTTGTCGCGCCCTTAATGAGTACTTAGTGACCGGTATGGCAATTAGCAGCACCGGTCAGACCTTCCATTACGACCCCGAGGGAGTAGGAGAGGACCCGGAAGAGAATGAAGTCCAAGAAGAACGATTGGAAAAGGATTAAAAACAGTAGACAATGGAGGTAACCGGTATGTCAAGTAACACCAACTATCTCTTTTACCAACTCGACCCGGAAAAGAAAAATCCCCGTAAGATAGTTCCCTCAATAGAAGACGAACTTTCAGTAAAAAAGCAATCAAAGAAAGGTTTGGGTAGCTGAAGGAACCTTCCGAAGAAAGCTGGAAGGACTATCAAAAACGCAAATTGAAAGGATATGCGAAGACCTGCCTAAGGTATCCGGGATAGACCATTCCATCAACAACCTGAAAAGCGATCGCGAGGCGTTGGTGCAAGAATTGGTTAATTTTGTCCCCTCTCTAACTGGGTACCAAAAGCGATGGTTGATGATTCTGACCAACCGGGCCGACAAAGGACTAAGGCCAGCAACAGAGCACATGATACGAGGATTTGTGTCCTTTAAAAGCCAATATGATGCTAAAGAAGTAAACCGATTCTTTAAGTAGATAAGCTAATCTACAGTCTAGGCTCTGACTCGGGCCTAGACTGTAAAGCAGTCAATTTTTAGTCCAATTACAAGTCAATCCTCGTTATAATAATCCTCCGGTGCCATCGATAGCAACGTGCCAGCATAGCTCAGTG
>JBDGQU010000046.1:0-2317 GCA_042218715.1 Bipolaricaulia bacterium
AGTTAAAAGAAAAAGCGAATCAACTGCGAGCTGACGTGTTAAAGATGGTAACAAACGCCAATTCGGGTCATCCCGGTGGAGCTCTGGGCATGGCTGATACCTGGACGGTCCTCCATTACGAGTTTCTAAACGACAAGCCCGGGGACCCAGATTGGGAGGGTAGAGATAGGTTCGTACTTTCGAATGGGCATACCTGTCCGCTGCTCTACTCGGTGCTTGCTGACAAGGGATATTTCCCCAAAGAAGAGCTGGATAACTTCCGGAAATTGGGTGCCCTTCTTCAGGGTCACCCCTCCACGGCAAAGGGTACTCCCGGAGTTGAGTTTTCTTCCGGTTCACTGGGTCACGGACTATCGTTCGGGTCCGGGGTGGCGCTTTCCGGTAAGTTGAATGGACAAAGTTACAAGACGTACGTCTCGATATCCGATGCCGAGTGTCAGGAAGGTCAAACCTGGGAGGCGGCTGCTGTGGCGAGGGATAAGAAACTCGGTAATCTATGTGCTCTTTTGGACTACAACGATAGTCAGATTGACGGAAAAGTTAGTGAAATAATGGACGTGGCTCCCCTGGTAGAGAAGTGGAAGAGCTTTGGCTGGAGAGTTATAGAGATTGATGGTCACAACTACGATGAAATAGAAACCGCCTTCAACACCTTTCGGGAAAAGAGTTCGCCGAGTGGGAAACCCACTGTTATAGTTTCTAATAATATTTTGGGAAAAGGAGTTTCGTTCATGGAGAACGATCCCGGATGGCATCACGGGGCACTATCGCCCGAACAACTTGAGCAAGCGCTGGGAGAGCTTGGGGTGGAGTAATAGTTAGAGACGGTTTGTCCAGTTTAGTCAGGGCTTGGAAAGAGGGCAGCCAAAACTCGCTGCCCTCTTTCTTAGTTGAGAACTCTGATTAGCTTTCGTTCGAAATCCTGAACTGAATCGGTGCCTGGCCGGGCGCGTTGTAGATTAGTCGGTAATAGTTCGACGACTTGCGAGCCTCGAAAGCGATCTTACCACTCGAGGTCTGGCCTTTCGCCAGAATGTTGCTCTTAAAGTATCCTTCCAATGCAGACGTGGCGAGGCTAACAGTTTGTTTCCTGCCGTTACTTTCTACCAGAGTGAAGTTAAGTGATTTCGAGGGGTATTGGTCGTCTTTTAATGCCCTTACTGTTATTTCTACAACTACGAATTGATTACCCGCGCCAGCCTCCCAGCCGTTAATCGCCTCCGTCATATTAGCGTTTTGCAGGGTAATTCTTACTGATCCATTACTTGCCGATTCCCCTACATAGTACGTAGCCGGGTTTATCGTTACGGACCTCTCCGTAGTGGCAGTTCCTCCTCTATCGTCGGTTACGGTCAATTGAACTGTGTAGTCTCCCGCCTGTTCGTACCTGTGAGTTACCTGGGACCCCCTGCTGGTAGTACCATCCCCGAACTCCCATCTATAAGACTCAATATTTCCGTCCGGATCAGACGATTCCTCCGCTGAGAATTCTATCGTAACCGGAGCCGTTCCCGTATCGGAGCCCAGACTTATCGAGGCTGACGGCAGCTGGTTTTCCGGAGGAGGTTTGGTGACTGTTATGGTAGTTGATGTTGAGCTCGTCAGGCCGTCGTCGTCCGTAACCTCAAGGGTTGCCGAGTACTCTCCCGCTGTTGTGTATTCGTGTTCAACCACGTTTAGTATATCGGTTCCGGAAGTGGACTGACCGTCACCAAATTTTAAGTTGTATTCCTCTATTACGCCGTCGGGATCTTCTGAATTAGAAAGGTCGAATGTTACGTTGAGCGGAGCTTCGCCTTCCTTTGGTTTTGCCTTGAGGGCGGCTGAAGGGCCGCTTTGCTCGACGGTTATGGTTTTCGTCGTACTGTCAGTAGAGCCGTTATTGTCAGTTACTGTTAGTGTAATTGTATAGTCACCGGGATTGGTAAAGCTGTGCTCCACTATTCTCCCGCCACCTGAATTCCCGTCACCAAATTCCCAATTGTAGCTATCGATTATTCCGTCCTGATCCTCTGAATTACTTGCGTCAAGGGTAACTTGAAGTGGGGCTCCACCCGTGCTCGGATCGACCGAGAAAGAAGCAGTGGGGCTTTTGTTGGAATTACAACCATTTAAACTTAAAATTAACGTTGAAAATAGAATAATTAACGCAAAATATTTTACCGGTTTTTTCATAAGGTACCTCCTGGACTGGTAAGCCTAATGAAAGTTATTTCAGTTAGGCCATTCACTCACACATCATTATAGGCCATCCCTGTTAGAATAACATATCCTGGATTTAATATTCAAACAATCCGAGGTTAACTAAGGCAAATCC
>JBDGQU010000047.1:0-21837 GCA_042218715.1 Bipolaricaulia bacterium
GATATCACCTAATAGGTGAAGATAACTAAGTTTCTCAAATAGGGACTATTTTTTCTTTTAGACTGAATTATAAGTTGGTCTCAGGAGAGAGAATTGCGCGACTTAGGTAATAGTTATTCCGAGGCGTTACTGCGAAGCTCAAAAAACGGGCTAGATCAACCTGGGGGCTACTCCTGAATTAAATTTACTGGTGTAGAGAGTTTGCTATTTATTTACGAACCAACGTTAATAAATCGATATCATGAGTGATAACTTCGATAGAACCGACAAGAAATATATTTTTGTTACCGGGGGGGTACTCTCCGGTCTTGGTAAAGGGATAATAGCGGCTTCACTGGGGCTCCTTTTGAAGTCGCGGGGGTACAAACCGACGCTTCAAAAAGTCGATCCGTACTTAAACGTGGATGCCGGAACGATGAACCCCTATCAGCACGGAGAAGTATTCGTAACAGATGACGGGGCCGAAACGGACCTTGACCTGGGTCACTACGAGAGATTCATTAATGAAGACCTATCAGGGGCAAACAACGTAACTACAGGCAAAGTGTATTCTTCCGTCATGGAAAAAGAACGAAAAGGGGAGTACCTTGGAAAGACAGTTCAGATAATACCTCACATCACGGACGAAATTAAGCGGGACATAAACGAACCGCTTCGGGGGTCTGACTCCGACCTAATAATCACTGAAATCGGCGGGACAGTTGGAGACATAGAAAGTTTACCTTTCCTGGAAGCACTGAGACAGATGAAGGACGAAATTCCATCGGAAAACGTGACTTTTATTCACTTAACCCTGGTGCCCTACCTCAAAACCTCCAAGGAGCTTAAAACAAAGCCGACCCAGCATAGCGTAAAAGAACTCCGTGGAATAGGAATAACTCCCGATATCATAGTAGCTCGATGCGACCGACCCCTGCCTCAGTCCGTACGAAAGAAAATCGGGCTCTTCTGCGACGTCCCTACCCAAAACGTAATCGAGGGTCGGAATCTTGACATAATATACGAAGTTCCGTTAGCGATGGCCGACGAAGAACTGGACGAAAGAGTTCTAGAGAAATTGAACCTACCTAAACGCGATCAGGATCTTTCTAACTGGTCCGGCAAGGTAAAGAGGATTAAGAACCCTGACAAAAAGGTCATAATAGGGATGTTCGGAAAATATACAGAACTAGAGGACGCTTACATAAGCATCACTGAAGCATTTCAGCATGGAGCAGCAGAAACTGGAATAAAGCCGGAGTTCTCATGGTTCTCCTCCGAAGAACTGGAAACGGACGAACTCGGGGACCATATGGAAGAAGTAGACGGGGTAGTTATTCCTCCCGGATTCGGAGAACGGGGCGTAGAAGGCAAAATTGCCACGGCAAAAATAGCCAGAGAAAACGGCGTACCACTATTCGGAATCTGTCTCGGCATGCAAGTTGCGACTATAGAGTTCGCACGAAACGTCATAGGAATGGGCGAAGCCAACAGTACTGAATTTGATCCCGAAGCTTCCGACCTGGTCATTGACCTGATGCCTGATCAGATAGAAGTAGAAAAAAAGGGTGGTACGATGAGACTCGGAAGCTATGAAACCACTATAAAAAGCGGGACTAAGACGGAAGAGATATACGGAAAGAAAACGATCAAAGAAAGGCATAGACACAGGTATGAATTTAACAACGATTACAGACAGAATTTCGAAAATGCAGGTATGGATTTAGCCGCTACTTCTCTTGACGGTCAATTGGTAGAAATTATTGAGCTTAGAGACCATCCATGGTTTATCGGGGTCCAGTTTCATCCCGAATTCAAATCGCGGCTCGAGGATCCACATCCGTTATTTACCAGCTTTCTCCGAGCCTGCGACAAAGCCCCTTAAGGACTTCCAACTTATCCCCAACACCTACTACAAGGAGCGAAGCTTTACCACCGCAAAATTCCCGTCGGTTTATCCACTAAAGAAGTTCTCTAATTCCTTAACTATCTTTAGCTTCGGTATAGCTTTCTAGCCATCATGTAGTATCCGGCCCAGGCGACTATAATAATACTTATTAAATGGGCCGCTCTGATCGGCCCGACCCAAAGGCTCCCCGCCCTAAAAAAGCTCACTATTGACCGACCTACGGAATAGGCAATTAGGTAAGAAATCCCGATAAAGCCCGGTTTGTATTCACCCTTTCTAAATCTCCAGAGGAAAACAAAAATCAACACATCGAGGATCATTTCATAAACCATCGTCGGGTGAAGACTCCGATTTGGAAACTCGGTTCCAGCAGCTGTATTTGCGTCAAAGACTAGTCCCCAGGGAAGGTCCGTGGGGTAACCGTAAGCATCTCCGTTCAACAAGTTACCTACCCGACCTATGGCCTGGCCCAAAATTAAAGCGGGAGCCAGGGCATCCACAAACTCCATCAACCGGACTCTTTTCAACTTCACAAATATTAGTAACCCGACCAACCCGCCAATCAGCCCTCCGTGTATTGCCAAACCTGAGAGGCCAAAACCGCCGTTCCTTTCCACTCCGAAGAACAAAAGAGGGTTTTCCAAAAAATAATCCAGATAGAACAACGCGTAGTAGATCCGGGCTCCAATTAACCCAAGAGGAAAGGAGATCAAAACGAAATCAACTAAATCGTTGAAATCCAACTGTAACCCTTTCCGCCTAACTTCCCGCCTGAGAATCTCCAGGCCCGTCAGTAAAGCGATAGCGTAAGCTATTCCATACCAGCGAACCGACAAAGAACCCAGAGTAAAAGCAATGGGATCCAAGTTCAACCTCCGAAAGTGATTATCAGAATTTGGAGAAGACCTATCAAAAAACCAATTAAGGCACCAAACCAGGTAATCGCCCTAAACTGGTCCCCGGTGACATCCAGAATAAGCTTTTCTACCCTTTCAGTGGAAAAATCTTCTACCTCCCCTTTCACCAGCTCCTTTACATCCAGCGCGTTGAGAATATTAGAGCCCTGTCTGGCTACTACCCCAGTCAATTTATCTACCAAGGGCCCGGCAAAGGGGGTAAGGAGGTCCGGATCAATCCACCGGGAAAGTTTTCCAATTTCCCTTTCCCTGAGGTCCCTTACCTTCTCTTCTACCACCGAGACGAATTTACTCTGAACGCTTTCGGATTGCAACGACTCGACAACGTATCCCGTTAACGCCCTTACCAGTGCTTCTTTTTCGTTCTCTCGACCGAACTCCAACAGGTCCCCAACTTTCCTGTCCTCCGAGTCTTTCAGTACAGCTACAAAACTCTCCAGAACTACCGATTGTACGCGATCGTTCTTCACCAGAGTAACGGAAATATCCGTTAGCCCTTCCGCCAGATTTTCAGTGCTTTTATCGGACCAATTAACCTTCGATAAATCCTTACGAAGCGTCTTCCTCAGCGACTCAACTGCGGAACTCGTCATCTCCTCCCTCAATTCTTCCTGTTCCAGCAGATCTATTAGCTTCGGAACTCCATCCTCTATCATTTCCGCTACTTTATTCCTTAGTTTCTCCCTGGGGAGCACGAGGGTTTCCAGGAATCCCAGCTTGACTTGATCCCAAACTGATTCGTCTTCGAATTCACCCTGAATTTTTTCGTCAAGCAAGTCCACTACCAGTTCCTCTAACCTGGCCCGCAACTCCGGCCGATCAAGCAATTCAGCCCCTCTTTTAAGAAGTGTCGGTAGGTAAGTCTCTACCTGACGGACTATCAACTCAGTAAGCTCCTCGCCGAGATAATCGCCCACGCTTCCTCCACTGTCCTTTAGCTCGGTGAGCTTTCTCTCCCAGAACCCTTTGATATCGTGTTCCAGCCTATCGCTATCCGCCAGTTTGGAAAGAATTTGGTCAAGCTTTAGAATTAACTTCTCGTGGGACCATCGAGGCATTACTTCTCCCAGCTCCTTCTCCGAGAGATTTTCTACCCCTACTTCTATCAGGCTTTTGATAATACTTTCGAGGTCTTCCCCAGCTACAAGTTTGTCCAGGCCTTCCTGGAGCTCACTTATCAGGCCTTCGGTGAGAGTCTCCAGTTCCGATCCCGTCTTTTCAGGAACCATCTCAACGAGAGAGCTTCGCTCCTTATTGAGCGAAGACTCTATCCACCTTTCAAGTGCTTTCTCTAGCTCCTCTTTAACTTCGGGAGAGCCGAGTCGCGCCTCGAGGGCATTTGGTGTCAGGAGATGCTCCCCAACCGCTCGACCGATATTCTCAGCTATATCTGATTTCCGCTTTGGAATAAGCCCCGGAGTAAACGGTATCCTGTGGCCAAGCAATTTCTTTTCTTCTAGAGGCCTGAACAGCATTCTAATCGCTATCCAGTTGGTCAAATAACCAATTACGCTGGCTATTAGGGGCAAACCAAGCAGATAAAATTCAAATTTCATAAAAGCTCCTTTAGCTACGATCCCGGAAACAACTCCGGACTTCAACACCAAACCCAGTACTTACACTCCTACACTTCTATAAAATATAGGCTTCGAAAACCCTAAAAGAAAGTACAAGAACGCTTCCGGAATAATGAGCCAATCAATATTTATTAGCCTGGGCCGCAAGGATTCGATTTTTACCGAGTTTGAGCAAGTCAATCATTTTAAAAATTAACCATTTCAAATAAACCACGGGACCTTTATAATTGTTCTGAAAATATTTAACCTAATTAAGCAATTTCAACCATCAGTGAAAAGAAGGGGTTAACCGGGATAGTTATTTCAGGGGACTCAGTTCTTTCACCGTAAAGTTGAGAAACAAAAAAGAGTGACTAAAATAAGTAGGATTTTAGTTTTTCACCCGGTAACCAAATTACCGCTGGGAATTCACTTTTTTGAAGATAAAAAAATCTATACCACATAAAGTTATATTCGAGGGGCAAAAGTACGATAACACGCCCGGGAGGGGGTAATATGCCAGCTGAAAAATTGGATAAAATTTTTAATCCAAAATCTATAGCCGTGATCGGGGCCAGCGAGAATGATGGTTCCGTCGGGGCTACTTTGATGCAGAATATCGTCAAAGGTTTTGAAGGGGAGATATATCCCGTAAATATAAATAGAGACACAGTAATGGATATAGAGGCGTTTTCAAGCGTCAAGGAAATCGATAAACCAGTGGATTTAGCGGTCATAGCAACCCCGGCAAAGACAGTTCCCGATATAGTGGACGAGTGTGGAGAGTCTGGAATAGAGGCAGGGATAATAATTTCCGCAGGGTTTAGCGAAACCGGAGAAAAAGGGAAAAAACTGGAAGAAGAATTGGGTGCCAAGCGTGAAAAACATGGGATGAGACTACTCGGACCCAATTGCCTGGGAACGATAAGGCCCGGACAAAACTTGAACCTTACGTTTCTCCGCAAGGATCCGACGCCGGGTAAAGTTGCTTTTCTATCTCAGAGCGGGGCCATGGGGTCAGCAATTCTAGACTGGTCGACTAAAGCAAAAGTAGGGTTTAGCGCATTTGTCTCCGTGGGAAACATGCTGGACATAGATTTTGGTGACCTTATAGATTACTTTGGCCAGGATCCAAAAACGAAAAGCATAATAATGTATATGGAGGCGGTCAAACACGCGGAAAAGTTTATGAGTGCTGCAAGGGGATTTGCCAGAACCAAGCCAATCCTGGTAGTCAAAGCGGGCAAATACTCCAAGAGTGCCGAGGCGGTAGCGTCTCACACCGGTTCGTTAGCTGGTGAGGACCAAATATACGAAGCCGCTTTCAAGAGAGTTGGAGTTACTCGAGTTTCCGACGTAGACGACCTGTTCAGTAGTTCCGAAACATTAAGCAAGCAAAATCTCCCGAATGGACCGAGAATGGCAGTGGTAACAAATGCCGGAGGGCCGGGTATAATGACGACGGACGCGATTCTGGACTCCGGTGGTGAACTAGCCGACCTCAGCAGGGAAACCAAACAGGAACTAACCGAACTTCTACCCGAACACTCAAGCGTGAACAATCCCGTCGACGTATTAGGTGACGCGGGGTCATCTCGATACAGTGGAGCAATAAGGATATGTCAGGCGGACGAGAACGTCGACGGAGTAATAGTAATCTACGCTCCCCAGGGAGAAGCCTCCGCAAAGGACGCCGCGGAAGCTGTAGCATCAGTCTCCAAGGAGACTGAAAAACCAATAGTTACTTCCTTTATGGGGGCGGGCGAAGTGGATGAAGGTCGGGATCTCCTGAGAGAAGAAAACGTTCCGACCAGACCAACTCCGGAACAGGCAATTAGTGCTTACATGTACATGCATCGATACGCCCGAAATCTAGAACTACTGTACGAAACCCCGGAAGAACTTCCCGTAAACAACCAGCCACCCCATCACCACCTGAAAGCAATGGTGAGAAAAGTACTTAACTCTGACAGGTCCACTCTGACCGAAGTCGAATCAAAGAAATTTCTCGACACCTACGACATACCGACCTCTACAACTAAAATAGCTGAGTCAGCAGATCAGGCGGCAAACAAGGCTTATGAAATAGGCTATCCAGTGGTTCTAAAGGTTTATTCGCACGATATAACTCACAAAACTGACGTCGGCGGTGTCGAGCTAAACCTGCAAAGCAAAGAAGAAGTGAAGAAGGCTTACAAGAGAATAATCTCACGAGTCAGAAACCACCAACCTTCGGCCGAAATTCTCGGAGTCACAGTTCAGAAAATGATCTCCAACGTGGACTACGAACTCATCCTCGGTTCGAAAAAGGATCCCCTGTTTGGAGCTTCGATATTGTTTGGTCGTGGAGGAACCGGCGTAGAACTTTACAAGGACACGGCAGCAGGATTTCCTCCGTTAAACCAGGTCCTGGCTCACAGGCTGATGGAAGACACGAAAGTCTACCAGCTACTCAAAGGATACCGGGGGAAAGAAGGCGCGGATATTCGTGATCTGGAGAAACAACTAGTAAGATTTTCCCAGCTAATAATTGACTTTCCCGAAATAAAAGAAATCGACATTAATCCTCTGGCGGTTATCGACGGATCCTTTAAAGCTCTGGATGCGAGAGTGATCCTCGATAACGATTACAGGGGAGAGAGAATAGAAAAAACCCACGAACACTTAGCTATAGAACCTTATCCAAGACAGTACTCGGAAGACTGGAGATTGGACGACGGAAGGGACGTCACTCTGAGACCGATAAAGCCGGAAGACGAGCCGTTGGAATTTGAACTATTTGATTCCTTCTCCGACAAGACCTGGCGTCAAAGGTTCTTTGGGCCTAGAACGGAAGTTTCTCACAAAGAGATGACCCGGTACACGAACATCGATTACCGCCGGGAAATGGCGATAATTGGAATACTTGAAGAAAACGGAGAGGAGAAAATGATAGGTGTGGGAAGGTTGATTATAGGTCCAAATCAGGATACCGGTGAGTACGCTGTTGTCGTAGGTGACCCCTGGCAAAGACTGGGGCTCGGTGAAAAATTAACTGATTCAATAATTGGAGTGGCCGAGGACAAGAACCTCAAATCCATTTACGCTACAATCCTGAAAGACAACAAACAAATGCTCCAGCTTTCCAGGAAAATGGGCTTCGAAGAAGAAGAGAGGGACTCGGATACCGTTAAGATGGTTTTACGGCTGCGGTAACTGGCTTTTGGGCTTCCTCCTGAACCCCGAGTTGAAGGGGAGCTTGACCTAGCAGAGAAATGGTGCAGGAAAACTGTACTAAAATCCCAGCGTTGAGCCTTAATATCGCTTGTTTTCTAAATAGTTACGCAGGTTTAACGGAATAGATTCAGACAAATTATGGTGGTTACAATGGTTCAATCCTTTTTAGAAATCGATCCGGGAAGAATCCGATACAAAATTAGAGGAAAGAAAGACAAAGAACCTGTATTCCTCTTAAATGGAGTTTTCATGACGCTGGATAGGTGGGAATTATTGTCGAAAGAACTTTCTAAAGATTTCTTTGTGATAGCTCATGATATGAGATGTCAAGGAGGATCGGTTTGCCCCGATAAGGTATATCTGGCTGACCACGTTAATGACACTTTGTCCTTAATGGATAAATTCAATGTCAACAAAGCAAGCTTGGTCGGCACTTCATACGGAGGAGAAGTTGCCCAACTTTTGGCTATCAAACACCCAGAAAGAGTTAAGGATTTAGCATTAATTACTACGACTTCTGAAATACCTGTAGAGATGTATTTTACCGCTCTCAGGTGGAAGAAAGGAGCAGAAACAAGAGACCCGGAGAAGTTTACACTTTCCTTTTTAAACGACGTTTACTCGGATCAATTCATCAGAAATAATCCCGGTATTCTCGAGAACATTACAACCCGCTTAGAAGAAGCAGATTTTGATTACTCTGGAGCTGTGAAACTTTTGGACGCTTTCCTCGAACTACGAGAAAATCCCATAACTCCAAGATTAAAGGAAATCAATGTGCCGACCCAGGTAATCTCAGCTTCTAATGACAGGGTAAAACCACCTGAATTTGGACTAAAGATCCACGAGGAAATCGAAGGTTCCACGTACAGAGAATTAGAAGGTTCCGGTCATGGGCTAGTAATAGAGAGACCTCAGGAACTGTTGAATCTTTTAAAGACCCATCTGGCAGATTGACCGTCTTGCATTGTCTACAGGGGGATTTGAATGGCTGAGATAGAGAAGCCAGTTACCCCGCGAGCCCGGGAAACCTACGATAACCTACTTCGATCGGCGGAGGAGATTTTTGAAGAACAGGGATTCTATCGTTCTTCCGTCGCTGAGATATGCCGAAAAGCCGACGTATCTAACGGCACTTTTTACCGATATTTCACCGATAAAAGTGATATCTTCGTAAGGCTTGCCGAGGGGTTGGGAGGCGATTTGACAAGGGAAATAAAAGGAAATTTTCTCGACTCAAAGTTACCGTTCAATGACAGACTAAAGCTCCTTTTGCAAACCTATTTTTCCTTCTTGAACGACAATTCTTCCCTATATCAGATATTCAGGCAGGCGGAGTTCGTTAACTGGGATACTCACCAAGCATTTTACACTGAGCTCACAGACACCCTCGCCAAGGGGTTAAATCAGGGAAATGAAAACAGGTATTTCCGGGACCATGATCCAATAGTAATGGCACATTATCTCCTGGGTACGCTTAGTTTCGTCTCCATGAGATGGATTATCTGGGATCAAACTGGCCTGGATAAAAAAATAATTGACAGCCTGCTGGATTTCTTAAAGCAAGGACTGGAAAGAGAAGACGACAAAAGTCTAGACCGTCCTTACTACACTCCCAACGAATCGGTATCCTGGGACAACTCAGTTCTTCTTTTACAGAAAAACGAAATGAGTAATACAAAAACCAGGTTGCTGGCAGCTGCCGAAAGTAGTTTTGGCCAAAACGGGTTTTACGGTACGACCGTCGGAGACATTACGAGAGAAGCCGAAGTAGCACAGGGCACTTTCTATCATCACTTTTCCAGCAAGCTAGAGGTATTCGAAACCCTGGTTCACGAAATTAACGAATTATGGCGACGTGAAGTAAGGGCGAGAGTCGGAGGTTTAGACAATCGAAGAGAAATCGAACTTGAGGGGTTCCGCGTCTTCTTCACATTTATTGCCCGACACTCGAGCATGTACCGGATCGTTCGTGAAGCAGAATTCGTTGATAGGTCCCTTGGTCGGTGGTACTACGAAAGCTTTGCCGGCAGCTACAAAAAAGCCCTGGCGCAATCGATGGATGAGGGTGAAATCCGTAACCTTCATCCGGAAGTACTGGCCTACTCTCTAATGGGAATTGGCCACTTTCTCGGGCAAAAATGGTTCGTTCAAGAAGAAAGAGAAGAAATACCGTCAACGGAGTTCGAATCCATGTTCGATCTTATACTCAAAGGAATGAAACTTTAGTAAATTTGCAAAGTCCTTCCCCGGGTTTTTTACCCCGATTTAGCTTAACAATTTTAACTAGAAATTGTCCCGTAAATAAGATGTATTCGGGAAGAATCAGCATACTATCCTCTTTCTAACCTTGCATTTTCCCACAGTAATTTCACAGTGGCGTCTATTTTGATCTCAATTTTCCTCGGGCATGATAGAATAGTTTGACAGCTCGTTCCGAAATTGTTAGTATGAAAAATACTAAAATGAGAGTTGATTCAGGTGTGAAATATTTTAAACTGAGTAAAAATTTTCTTTCCCCTAGAGGTAACAATGAAAGAACCAGTAATAGCTTCAGCGACTAGAACACCGATAGGAACTTTCGGAGGCTCGCTCAAGGACATTAAGGTGGTAGAACTGGGTAAAGTAGTTGTACGGGACGTGCTCGAAAAACTAGATTTAAGACCGGAAGTACCCGAAGAGGTAAAAGCAAGTCGGCCCAGCGTATCGAGGGACATTGAACGTACCGACCTCGAGGAGGAACACGCCAACTGGGAAGAATCTCACCAGGGAATAGCAATAGATGAGGTAATTCTGGGAAACGTTCTTCAGGGCGGTCAGGGTATGAATACAACCCGGCAGGCCGCGATTCGAGCAGGAATACCACGAGAGACTCCTTCCTATACCGTAAATAAAGTTTGTGGTTCCGGTTTGAAAACAATTGCTCTTGCTGCGGAAAAGATTTCAACGGGATACGCCGACGTAATAATTGCCGGGGGAATGGAAAGCATGAGCGGTGCTCCCTATATTATCCCCGACGCAAGATGGGGATACCGAATGAATCCTAGCGGTACCGGAGAAATCAAGGACGAAATGGTTCATGATGCCCTGTACGAGATATTTTACGGCTATCACATGGGCAATACCGCAGAGAACATCGCGGAAGCATACGACATCTCGAGGCGATCGCAAGACGAACTTGGGGCCGAAAGCCATCACAGGGCACTCGCCGCAACCGAAGACGGGCTCTTTAAAGAGGAGATAGTCCCTGTACAAGTACCCGGTGAGGAAGAAGTAGTGAAAGTCGATGAGGGGCCGAGGGAAACGGATGTCGAGTTGATGCAGGACTTGCCACCGGCATTCAAGAAGGACGGGACGGTTACGGCAGGAAACTCTTCCGGTATCAACGATGGTGCCGCAGCCGTTATGGTTACATCTCGTGAAACGGCCGAACGGTACGACCTGAACATCATGGGCTCAATTAATTCCTGGTCGTATGGAGCAGTGGATCCAAAAATGATGGGCCTTGGACCCATCGCGGCCGTAAACAGATTGAACCAAAAATCCGGATTCTCGCTCGACCAAGTTGACTTAGTGGAGCTAAACGAAGCGTTCGCAGCCCAGGCAATTGCAGTCTTGCAAGAGTTAGGCCTACCCCGTTACGGGGAGAGTTCCGAGTTTAGGGAACCCGGTTCCGAAAAAGTCAATCCACTTGGTTCGGGAATTTCTCTCGGACACCCGGTTGGAGCGACCGGAGCGAGAATGGTGGTTACGATGTTACACGAGATGAAAAGACAGAACAATGAACTGGGATTGGCTTCGCTCTGCATCGGTGGGGGTCAGGGGTTTGCAATGTTACTGGAAAGATCTTAATAGAGGGTAAGGTACCAAGCTTTCTAGAATTAACCTGGAGGTAAAGATGACTGATCTATCCAACCTAAAGGTTCCGGCCAGAGAACCGAATGCAGCCAAAATAGCTGGAACCGGCATGTACCTGCCGGAAGAAAAAATTACGAACGAGGAACTCGGTCAGAAAATGAATTACGACGTGGAGGAATACCTGGCTGAAAAAGGTATAAAAGTCAGATTCAAAGCCGGACCGGATGAAAGTACATCGGATCTGGCAGCTAAAGCATCCAAAACGGCCCTAAAAGATGCCGGGATCGAGGCCGAGGAAATCGATTTAATCATTCTGGCAACGGACACGCCTGATTACGTCACTCCACCGACATCGGCTATACTTCAGTATAAACTCGGGGCCGTAAACGCCGGATCCTTTGATATAAACGCAGCCTGTACGGACGAAACACTTGGTTTAGCCATTGGCTCGCAGTACATAGCTCTTGATCCGGAAATCGAAAACGTACTGGTAGCCGGTGCTTACGGAATGACCAGGTGGCTGGACTGGGATGACTATACCAATTCTGCATCCAAGGTACTGGGAATGCTGTTTTCCGATGGCGGAGGGGCCGTCGTGTTATCCCAAACCGAAAAACCCGGCTACCTTGCGTCGAACACTCTCACGGAAGGTAAATTCTGGGATGCCTACGGTATTTACATGGGAACGGCCAACCCCCCTAACCCCGAAATGATCGAAAAGAAGCAGAACTACTTACGCTTCCATGAAAACGAACACCACGTCCCGCCGGATTTCAATGAGAGCCGGTGGCCGGATCTGGTAAAAGACACGATGGAAAAGGTCGATGCTGAAATAAGCGATATAGACAGCATACTGTTCAATCAAATCGATAAATCCACTATCAAAGAGACTATGCGGCGAATGGATTTGGGTCAATCAAAAACTCACCTGGTAATGGATAAGTTTGGTTACGCGGGTTCGGCCTCCATCCTTATGGCTCTGGACGACGCGCTGGAAGAGGGGAAAATAGATTCCGGAGATATCGTTGCATTTTGTACGTCAGGAGCAGGTTTTGTAATGTCTGTTAGCTTGTTTAAATGGATATGAGGTGGTAAAAATGAGATTGGACGGTAAGGTCTCGATGGTTACGGGAGGAGCAAACGGTATTGGCCAGCTAGTAACTGAAACGTTTGTGAGTCAAGGTGGTAGCGTTGCAATTTGCGACCTGGATGAAGAAGAAGGGGAAAAACTGGAGAAAGAACTGAGAGGATCCGAGGGCGAAGCCAAATATTTTGAGCTTGACGTATCCGACCGAGACCAGGTCGACGAAACCGTAAAAAGGATAGAAGATGATTTGGGCCGGATCGACATTCTGATAAACAATGCAGGCGTGACCCGGGATGCAAAGCTCCTCGATATGACGGAGGACCAGTGGGACCAGGTCATCGACGTCAACCTGAAAGGTGCTTTTAACTGCACCCAATCAGTTGCTCCGGGGATGGTGGAAAAGGAAGAAGGTAAAATAATCAATGCCAGCTCGGTTGTCGGGTTATACGGTAACTACGGCCAAACCAATTACGCAGCAAGTAAGGCCGGGTTGATAGCAATGACAAAAGTCTGGGCCCGAGAATTGGGACCCAAAAACGTCAACGTCAACGCCGTAGCACCGGGATTTATCAAGACCAGTATGGCCGAGGGGGTACCTGACAAAGTAATTAAGAGTATAGAGGACCGAACTCCACTCGGAAGGCTGGGGGAGCCGGAAGAAGTAGCCAAAACATACCTATTTCTGGCCTCTGAGGACTCAAGTTATATAAATGGCTCCGTTTTCAACGTGGACGGGGGGCTGGTAATTTAACCAAGGAGGTGGATGCATGCCAAAAAAGACTGTAAATGGCATTGAGCTTTACTACGAAGTAAAAGGAGAGGGAGCCCCGTTGTTTATGATCCAGGGACTTGGTTATACCTCCAGGTTCTGGTTCAAGCAGGTCCCTGAACTAAAGGAAGAGTTTGAGCTAGTTACGTTCGACAACAGAGACGTGGGAAAGTCCGAGATCGTCAACCAGGGGTACCGGATGAAGGACATGGCACGAGACGTAAAGGGCTTAATTGAAGAATTAGGTTTTGACCGGGTCAACGTACTTGGTTTATCAATGGGCGGATACATCGCTCAACATCTGGCCGCGGACTGGCCGGACCTCGTGGATAAACTCGTCCTGGTTTCGACCCACGCGGGTGGTCCCGAATACCTGGCTGAAACCGGTGACCTCTGGGAAGAAATTCTTGACGTCGAAGGCCTGAGCGAAAGGGAAATATATCGCAAGGGTTACAGGTATTCAGTTACCAAGGAGTTCTTTTCGAACGATGAGGAAATCGAGAAACTGGTAGATATGCGCGTCGAAGATGCTCAGCCCCAGCCTGCTTACCAAAGGCAGTTTCAGGCTGCTTCTGATTTTGATATGACAGACCGTCTTGGCGAAATTGCGAGCGATACGTTGATCCTATCGGGTGCCGAAGACCGAGTTGTACCTACCAAATTCGGGGAACAGATTGAAAAAGGGATACCCTCTTCCCGGTTAGAGGTCGTCGATGGTGCCGCTCACCTTATTCATCTCGAAAAGCCAGAAGATTTCAACTCCATGGTAATTGATTTCGTCAGTGATAGTGATGTCTAAGGCTCACGTAAATGGAATTGACCTTCATTATGAAATAAAAGGAAATTCGGAAGCAAACACCGTAGTTTTTGTAAACGGACTACTTACCGATACCGCAAGCTGGGCTCAACACATACCTTACTTTGAAGACGATTACCGGTTAATCCTATTTGATGCAAGAGGACAGGGGCAGAGCGAAAAACCGGAAGGGCCATATTCAGTCAACCAGCACGCCGAAGACCTTGCAGCCCTTATGGACGAGCTCGACATAACCAGCGCAAATTTCGTCGGTCTATCAAACGGCGGAACCGAACTACTTCCTCTAACCATGGAGCATCCTGATCTCGTTAACTCCATGGTGCTGGCCGACGCCTACTCCTACGTGGACGCAATTTTGGAGGCAAAAATCCATGCCTGGCTGGAGGCAGCCCGGGTCAGCCCCGAGCTAAGGTTCCTGGTCGCTACCCCGTACGTATGGGGAGGCACCTTTCTGGAAAATAACCAGGAACTTTTTGAGGAGTTCAAAGAAGCAGCCCACGAAGCACCACAGAAGGCAACGGAAAACCTAATCGAAGGGGCAAAGCTACTTGAACTCCCCGACAAACTAGAAAATATTCACACTCCTGCACTAATCGTCGTCGGTGAAAAGGATATTTTAACCCCGCCCGAATATTCTAGATACATGGAATCCCACATGCCAAACGCCAGGTTGACTGTAATTGATGATGCAGGCCATGCTTCTGCTATAGAACGTGCCGAAACCTTTTCTCGACGGGTCAAGGAATTCCTAGAAGAGGTGATATAAATGGAACCTGACGTCGGGCAAATACTGGAAAGAAGGGCAAGCCTTACTCCAAACAGGATAGGCTGGGTAGACTGGAACGAAGACGAACGTTATCGTTATGCCGAGCTGGATAGACGGGCTAATAAAGCTGTAAACTATCTCCAGAAGCAGTATGGAATTGAGAAAGGTGACAGGGTTTCCGTTCTAGCTCTAAACGGCTTACATTATTCCGATCTTTTTTTCGGTTTAGGTAAGATAGGTGCAATATTTGCTCCGTTAAACTGGAGACTTTCCGAACCGGAGCTTGAGTACATACTCGGTGATTGCGAACCGGAACTAGTTATTTACGACGAGGAAAACAGCGGACACAGCGAGGAACTAAAGGAAACCTATCCGGATGCAAGCTGGATCCATTTAAAAGAATACGAGAAAGAACTCGATGCAGCCTCAACCAAACGCCCAAGAGCATCCAAACCGATAGAAAAGGAAGACCCGCATGCGATCCTTTATACCTCCGGTACTACGGGAAGGCCAAAGGGAGCAATTTTACCGCACAGAATGATCCTCTGGAATTCGGTAAACACCGTCATGTCTTGGGGTCTCAACGAAAACGATATAGCTCCCGTGGTAACTCCACAGTTTCATACAGGTGGTTTAAACACTGTTCTCACGCCCATGTATCATATAGGAGGGAGGGTAGTCGTAACTAAGGGCTTCGACTCAAGCGATACGCTAAAAATGATCGAACGTGAATCCGCCACCGTCGTCTTTATGGTTCCTGTAATGTTCCAGATGATGAGCGAAACCGAACTCTTTCCAAAAACGGACCTTAGCTCGATCAGGTTCCTGATATCTGGAGGAGCACCTGCTCCGGAATCAGTTAAAAAAACCTATAGGGATAGAGGGCTCGTTTTCAAAGAAGGCTACGGACTTACGGAGGTAGGTAACAACTGCTTCTCTCAAACAGCTGCCGAATCGCGTCAGAAAGAAGGTTCGGTAGGTAAACCAGTCATCCATGAGAACGCAATTATAGCTGACGAAGACGGTAATGAGGTCGAACCCGACCAGATAGGGGAACTGTTGTTATCGGGCCCACACGTTTTTTCGGGTTACTGGAAAAAACCAGAAGAAACGGAGAATGCTTTTACTGACGATTGGTTCCATACCGGGGATCTCGCAAGCGTGGACGAGGATGGTTATTTTTACATCGAAGGCAGAAAGAAGGATATGATAATTTCGGGCGGAGAAAACATCTATCTTGCGGAAGTTGAAAGGGTATTAAAGGAACATTCCGACATAGACGATGCAGCTTTAATCGGTATACCTGACGATAAATGGGGAGAGGTCGGCCATGCAATAGTCGTGCCAGCCAAAGGATACGAGTTAGATGAAGAAGAATTAAAAGAACATTGCAAAAGCAATATCGCTAATTACAAGGTTCCAAAGTCCTTTGAAGTAGCTGACGAGCTCCCAAGAAACTCATACGGGAAGTTAGAAAGGGATCAAGTAGAGGAAAAATTTGGGGAACAAAGGAGTTAATCGGGATTTACCAGGAAAAGTATTGACTAATTTTTACTCCAACATGGGGGTGGTAGGAAGAGAGATACGGCAAAAAAATGGTTTCGGTTATCGAGTCCCGAATAAACACCGTGAACTCGGGTTTTTGATTGAAAACAGGAGGTAGTGTAATGAACACGAGAAAAAATTTAGCTTTTATAGCGGTCTTCCTATTAGTAACTTCGGTTTTTTTGGCCGGGATTTCTCCCGCTGTCAGCGCTCAGAATAAAGAGGTACGAATAGCGGTTTTACAGCCTCGCCCGCAGAAGGGTCTTTACTTTTACGGAACCTGGGCTATGCAGGGTTTCAAAATAGGTCTACAGTACGCAACTGATGCACCGGATTGGGAAGGACCATACAAGATGAAAGATGGTAGAGATATTAAAATCAAGATATTCGACACTGAAGGATCACCGGAAGTTGGTGTTTCGAAAGCCCGCCAAGCGATTACCAATTGGGGTGCCGATATTCTATTTGGCGTTTCATCGAGTTCGGTAGCCACTTCCGTCGAGAAGATTGCGGAAACCTATGAGACACCCTATTTCATATCTCCCGCCGCCTCTGCATCCCTAACTCAGAAACCCAAGTTTAATAAATACATATTCCGAATAGGCCGGAATAGTTGGCACGACGCCAAGACAGCTGCTTATTATTACGGGAAAATCCAGGGCGCAGATACTGTGGGTTACTTAGGTATAGATTACACATTTGGCCACAGTGGCGTAAAAGCCGCGAAATCGGCATTTGAGGATTACGGGGTAGAATCCGTAGCTACGGAATTTGCACCAGCTGACACGAAAAACTTCAAGCCATACTTAGAAAGAATCAAAAATAAGGACCCGGACATACTATATATTGTGTGGGCAGGATCCGGATTTGCTCCCCTTTATAAGGGTATTAACAACATGGAAATGATGGACAAGGTAGTCGGTTCGGTAATTGATCTGTTTACTATGAACAGAGTCAACCTTCTTTCGGGGGGTTTGTACGAAGGAGCCGAAGGTTTCTGCTACTTCGCCTACGACGTCAACTCGGGGCCACAGTACGATTTCCTGGTCAAGACCATGAAAGAAAACGATATTCGACCCGACGCATTCGCGGCAGCCTTCTCTCAGAAGGAGGGAGATATATTCGACAAACTCTCCAAAGCTAGCGTACCGGAACTCTGGCACGGGCAGGCATTCGCCACCGCTCAGTTCATAGTTGAAGGTCTAAGACGAGGTTCCGTGTCCGATCCGGAAGGTCTAATCAAGGCGTGGGAAGGGATGGAACTCCAGACACCACTCGGGAAGACCCTGATCAGGCCCAGGGACCACCAGGCAGTGAGACCGATGTTTATTGCCAAAGCTGTAAAGGACAAAAAAGAGAACGAGATCGGTACTAGCGACACCGTGGGGCTACTCATTGGGAAGCGACTAACCAAGGTACCGAGAAAGTACATCGATCCTCCGATTAAGACGGATTACGAACCAGCCGAAGACGAATAATTAACCGGATGTACGCTCCTACCTCCCTGAACTATCGAGCTCAGGGAGGTAGGAACTTTTATAACTAGGGGAAGTTATCCAACCTAAGTTTCAATTTTAACACTGGGTTAGGTGATCTAAACCAGGCCATGGAGCCAATTTTAGAAACTCAAGGACTAACCAAGAGGTTTGGGGGGCTCACCGCGGTGGATCAGGTAAATATTGGATTCGCCCGGGGGGATATCACGGCCATAATCGGTCCAAACGGAGCGGGTAAGACGACGTTTTTCAACCTGCTGTCCGGATTATTAGAGCCGACAAGTGGAGAAATTATTTACAAGGGCAAAGTAATCACTAATCTGACCCCGGAAGAAAGATCTCAGGAAGGGATTGCCCGATCATTTCAGCTTACCCAGATTTTTCCATCTCTATCCACACTGGAAAACGTCCGGATAGCCGCGCAAAGCCGTGGTAGATTCGGGATAACTTACAACATGTTTTCGAAAGCGGAGAAGTACGAAAATTTCACCAACAAGGCTCGTGCGTTGCTGAAAAAGGTAGGGCTGGGCGAGGAGTACCACACGAGGGCAGGTAACCTAACCCGGGCAAACCGGAGGAAACTCGACGTTACTATCGCGTTTGCTACGGATCCCGAAATTTTATTACTGGATGAGCCAACTGCCGGAATGGCTATGGAGGAAATTCCAGAAGTTCTGGACGTAATTGAAAATTTGAACAGGGATCGGGAGGACCTATCCATCGTTTTAATCGAGCACAACATGGATATAGTAATGGACGTGTCCGATATCATATGCGTCCTTGCGGACGGGAAAAAATTAGCAGAAGGTACTTCGGAAGCAATTAGAGAGGACGAAAAAGTTCAGCAAGCCTACCTTGGAGCACTGAGCTAATATCATGGAAGAGATTTTAAAACTAACCGACCTCCACGTGAAGATAGAAGAAGCTTATGTTCTACAGGGGGTTTCATTAAGCGTACCCGAAGGGGAACTGGTTGCCTTGCTGGGACGAAACGGTGCGGGGAAGACAACAACTCTGGAGAGTGTCCTCGGTTTGCGTCCTCCATTTGACGGGGAAATCAAATTCAAGGGTGAATCCCTTATCGGAATCCCCCCGTTTCAGATTGCTCAAAGAGGAATTGGCTATTCTCCTGATTCCGCCAGGGTATTCTCGGAACTTACGGTAATAGAAAACTTGAGAATGGGGTTACTCCACCACAAAGGGGCAAAAAATATAGAAGATGCCTATCAGTTGTTCCCATTCTTAAAAGAACATGCTGAGAACCAGGGAAGGTCGTTGAGCGGAGGGGAACAGAAGTTGCTGGCTTTGGCGCGGGCCATGGTTGACGAAACAAATGACTTATTACTGATCGACGAACCTACAGAGGGGTTGAGTCCGGAAAATACGCAGAAGGTATACAATGCACTGGAAGAGGTTAAGGATAGGGCGTCAATTATGTTAGTGGCCGATGATCTGGAGCTGGCAAAAGAGTTTGCGGAAGAATACGTGATATTATCCAACGGAGCAGTTAAGGGAAATGGAGAGATTAAGGAATTAGTCGAGAATCCCGAGATCGCCGAGAAGTACCTAAGTACAGGGGGTTCGAAACGGTGAGACGACATGATTTCCACGTTAGCTAGCGCACTGATAGATGGATTAGCACTGAGCATGCTTTACTTCATGATTGCTTCCGGGTTCTCTCTCATCTTCGGGTTAGAAGGCATCGTGAACTTTGCCCACGGGAGTCTATTCATGTTGGGAGCATTCGTATCCTACGAAGTGGTAAGTTACACGGGGAGCTTCTATTTCGGCCTGCTGGTTGCTGGCCTGTCCATGGCCATAATAGGTGCAATAATTGAGTCCAAGTTGTTGAGACGGAAGTTCGGTAACGAAACGGCAATAATCATGATCACGCTGGGGATAATGTACGTCATTCACCACGGGGCTCTGATTCGCTATGGAGCGGCCAGTTCTACCTACGGGACGATTCCTTCTTACCTTCAGGGGACCCTCAAGCCGGGACAGCTTATTCTAAATAACTATCGACTGTTCATCATCGTTTTAGGACTGGTTATTGCAGGAGCAGTTTTTCTATTTTTGAACAAGACAAACGTAGGTTTGATCATTCGGGCCGGGATTGACGACGTCGATATGGCAAAAGCACTTGGAGCCAATACCAGAAGGACCTTTACCTTGGTTTTTGCAATTGGTAGTGCTCTGGCAGGTCTCGGGGGTGCAGCATCGGTTGGATGGATCTATGCCAGCGTGGATTTAGGGTTAAGTTACTTGTTTTACGCGTTTGCCATCGTGGTCATTGGAGGACTGGGATCATTTAAGGGCACTTTCTACGGTTCTCTACTCGCCGGGGTTACTCACGAGATGTTTGCCTACTACTTCCCGTTTCTTGCCGGCCCCAGTCTATTCATCCTAATGGCGGCAATATTATTGCTTAAGCCAGAGGGGCTAGCCGGGGGTGCAAAATGAAGGATATAGAAATCAATCTTAAGTCTCGTTACGGTTCCCTGGCTATCACCACCCTATTTTTCGCCCTGATACCGGTGTTTTCCTACTTTGGCTTACCTTACTCCGATATACTGACCAGGGTTTTCATAATAGCTCTGTACGCCCTTTCTTTTGACTTACTCCTGGGGTACACCGGTCTGCTAAATTTTGGCCAGTCGCTCTTTTTCGGAATGGGAGCTTACATTACTGTCTACACTCTAAGCTGGGCAGGGCTGAGCTTTTTCGCCGCCCTGTTATTCAGCACCCTCGTGGGGGCCATCCTGGGTGTCTTCTTATCGTTGATGGTAAAGCGGGCGTTCAAAGGCATTCCTTTTACTTTCTTTAGCTTGGCCTTTGTAATGATAGTGCTTTCCATGTTTCAGAAAAGGCTATTTCAGGGGATTAGTGGAGGAGAAGGAGGACTGTTGGTACCACTACCCGGAATCCTGCGATCTATTTGGGCTCTAAGAGTTTATGAGATAGGTTTTTTAGGGCTATTGACGTTAGCTCTACTTTTTGCTATATATCAAACTACGAAAGACTACTCCATTTATCTCAGAACTGGATCCTGGTCGGAACTGCCGGCGTTGGCGGGCTTATATTCTATCTAGTGGTGGAACACCTGGGTTATCTTGAGGGGGCCGCCAGTTATCAAAAACTTACCCCAAATCGTTACTACCTGGCACTGACAATCCTGGTCGCAATTTACTTCCTTGCAAGGAGAATCGTCAACTCCCCGGTGGGCAAAGTTTGGCAATCAATCCGGGAAAACGAAACAAGGACGGCGATCATCGGGTATAATCCGTTAAACTACAAGTTGCTGGCCGTAGCAGTTTCAGGTGCAATTGCCGGATTAGCAGGAGGTTTATACGCACCGTATTTACTGACGGTAAGTGCTGGAAATGTGTTTGATCCGTTTCTCACTATTAAAGCACTCATATTTTCAGTGCTTGGTGGGTTAGGGACCCTCAAAGGCGCCATCCTGGGGGCAGGGATCATTTTGCTATTGGAACATTTTCTTAACCCAATCATCGGTGCATGGACCAATATCTTAATTGGAGTGCTATTTATCGTCATCGTGTTCACAATGCCTCGAGGGATCGTAGGAGAGCTGATGACAACCGGAGGAAAGTCGTTCAGAGAAATTATCAAAGAAATGGTCGGATAATTATCGTCAATGATTGATCTTTAGCTGAAGATAAAATTCAAACCAAAATTGCGCGGTTATAACCTGGTAGTTTAACAGGGAAGAGTTAACCGAAAGACTTATTTGATAAACGGGAGTTGGTCCAGCACCCAGTTACATATGGACTTCGAACGTGAAATAAGCTTACAGAAGACAAGGTTTATATTGAAGGCATTTACCACCGGTTGGTTATCGATATCAAACTGGGTGCTGGGTGAAAGCCCTGGAAGAGGGACTTGATTTATCGCGTTAGAT
>JBDGQU010000048.1:0-8526 GCA_042218715.1 Bipolaricaulia bacterium
CTGTTAATTTAACAGGTCAAAACCGCACAATTTGGGTTGTACTTAATATTTCGCCTGTTATTCTCCCTCTTCCGCTTATCTGGCAACTGTTTTAACCTCATAATCCTGAAAATACCCAAAATCCCGGCAGCCAGGTTAGCGGTAGAGGGAGATAAATAATGAAATTAAGTCACCGTTCATGAATTTCCGCCTAGTTTCCATATATGGTGAAAGAACTGAGCTAAGGTCAATTACCCTAAGGGGGTTTCAGGGAGGCTAAGAGCCCGAATTGTACTCTATTTTTATAGCAGGTCCCAGAGGGTACCTCCCTAACTCTTTCCCGTAGATCGTCAATCCTCCCGGATGAATAGGGCGATCAGTCGGGACAGAGAGTTTGATATTTAGCGTATCACCTTTAACCAAACTTTGTTTAATCCGGGAGAGTTTAGTTTCAGGCAACAGTGCCTTCTTTAAATAACCGTAGGCCCCACCCTTATAACCGTTGAGCCAGGAAAGCGTGCCTCTTGAATCAATAGGTCTATCCTGGATAAGCCATCTGCCAACTGTTATATCATTAATTTCTACTTTGACGTCCGTTGGATGGTTTTTAGCGTCGGTCTGTTTCCGGCCCGGACAGTAAGAAGAGAACTCTGCCAGAAATTCCATCTTAGCTATCTCCTCGGGACTTTCAATTCGTTCCGGATTCAGTTGATAAACGAAATAACCGGACCCCCTTCCGTATACCGCTTCTACCTTCCCATCCAGCATTTCGGTTCCACTTGTATGCGCCCAGCTTTTGTTTACGTATCCTCCTGGGTCCAGGTATTTTAACTGAACTCTTCCCCCGTCCTCGCCTGACGACGTATTTTGACCGGCAGGGGTAGTTGCCAGTCTAACAAAGTTTTCAGCGAATATATTGTCGTCAGCCAGTAACTGGATTTTCAATTTACCGGAGAAGTGCTTGTCGGGTAATTGAACGTTCAATTTACCTATTGAGTACGCCCTGTAGTGGCTTATATCAACCTTTTTGGTTTTTGGGTCCGAGCTGAAGCTGGACCCAAACGAATCCACCCCCTCTATTTGCCATAATAACCGGGCGTTTTTAGGGACTTTTCCCGAATATAGACTTAGCTTCACCGGTATTTCTAGACTCTTACCGGGTTCAACTTTCTTCGCAGGGGGATAATCAATAGCGATATAATCTAAGGAATTAATATTGGTAAGATCGTAGCCGAACTCTTTACTCGATCTGTCGTATCTGTAAACGCCATTCTTTTCCCATTCTATATCTTGAAGTTCAGTGTAGACGTAGCCCGCACATTTTTCGTGTTTTCGTAACTCGTTTGTCGTAAAACGAAAGGGCATCGAAACATCCCTATCTCCCATGTGAGCTGCAACAGCGCCGTACTCGCTATTTATCATCGGTTCGTTACCCTGTTGCTTTCCGGGTACGTAATTCCACTGCGACCCCGGAAAAGTTTTGTTGGCTAAAGCATACATTTTTTCCTTCCACGTTTCGTAGTCCTTCCAGTAAGCGTGCCAGTCGTTTAAATCCGTTACCACGTGATCCTCGTTGCAGGGGGAGTTATCCACGACCAATCTGGAATCGTCTAAGTCCTTTGCCAGTTTATAAGTTTCTTCTACAAACTCTTGTTTCTCCCGATCTCCGTGAAGCGCGTACCGGCCTCCTTCCTTGGACCTCAAGCCCCACGTCTCGTTGAAACAACCCCAGATAATAATTGACGGGTGGTTGAAATCTCTGGTTACCATTTGCCCTAAGTCTTGGGTGAACCTTTTTTTCGCCCGTTCTCCGTAGCCTCTATCGCCGAAATTTGCGGGTTCCTCCCAGAGTAACATCCCCATTTTGTCCGCGTGATATAAAAACCGTGGTTCGTCGGGCTTTATATGGAGCCTGAGCAGGTTAAAGCCCGCTTCCTTTGCGATTTCGATATCTTTTTTCATTGCTTCGTCGCTGGGATAAGTATAAAGCCCCTCGGGATGGTACGCTTGATCTAAGGCGCCAAGCATGTAAAGGGGCTCTCCGTTCAAGTAAATCTTTCCGTTTTTCGTTGAAACGTCTCTCATTCCAAAGTAAGTTTCTAATTTATCCACTGGTTTATCTTCTCTTCTCAAAGTCGCTTCTACGTCGTAGAGGTGAGGATTTTCGGGCTCCCAGGGCGTTGGGTTCTCAATGGTAATTGGTATATTTAAATTGGCCGAATCAGCCTCTACCGTTCGAACTACGTCCGTCTCCCCGTCCTCGCCCTGAATGGAGATCTTTAACTCTCCTCGCTCCAGTGAGGACGATATGCTAACGTCGAATTCGCAAACTTCTTTCTCCAGCGAAGGTTTTGCCTTTACCTCCTTAATGTAAACTTCCGAGGTTGCTTCTAACCATACTGGTTGCCATATCCCGCTTACCCTGGTATACCATTCTCCTCCCTGTTTTCCGTGAGGGATATCGGAAATATCCTCCGGGTCCTCAACTCTCACTGTGATATTGTTTGTGCCCTTTTTTACTTGGTCAGAAATTTCAATTGAAAACCCATCGTAGCCCCCCTGGTGTGTGCCAGCCTTTGAGCCGTTGACCCAGACTTCCGTAGCGTAATCGACCGCTCCAAACCGAACGAATAGTCTTTTATCGTTCCAGCTGGGTTTTAAGTCAAATTCTCGTTGATACCAGGCAACGCCCGTGTAGGACGTATCTTCGATCCCTGACAGTTTGCTCTGCCACGGGAACGGTACGGTTATTTCATCGGAATACTCGGCCGCGGGGTTTTGCCAGCCTTCTTGTCTCCCCCGATTAAGGGGGTCGAACTGGAAATCCCAGGTACCGTTTAAAGTTCGCCATTCCTCTCTCTTCTTGTCCGGTCTCGGGTGTTCTCCTCTCGGTATTTCGGTCATTTTTCTACTTCTCCTGGTATTTTTCATCATTCGAGGGCACTGGCTGGGGTGAGCGAGTCGGTCCGATTACCTTTAATCTCCCGTTCTGAAAATCAATCCGATCTATATTTACGACTCGATTTACTCGAGATGAAGTCGGGTCGGAAAGGCTGTGGTAGACAATAAACAGCTCCTTCCCATCCGGTGAGACGGTAAAGTTATTGCCACCGGTGCCGTAAATATCCTTTTTGTTGTTTTTGGAAAGAATAGGATTACCTTCGAATTTCTCCCAGGGACCCAACAAGTTTGACGCTTTTAAATACCCAATCGAATAATCCTTTGAGGCGAAATAATTAGCAGAATACGTCAGGTAATACTTGTCTCCGTGCTTTATAACGGCCGGTCCTTCGTTCCACTGATATTCTCCTCCCGTCTCCCAGGCTTGACTTGGTTCAGCAACTAATATCGGGTCTCCCTTAAGCCCCCGCAAATCGTTCCGCATTTTCTGAACGTAAATTTGGCTCGTGTGAATCCCGTTAATAACGTTTTCCGAACAGTCTTTTACGTAGAACAGATAAGGTTCTCCCCCGTCTGCTATAAATATATACGGATCTATGAAAGAAGCGTTTCTGTCAAACAGAGGTACTTTGAAGTTCTTAAAGGGTCCCAGAGGTTTTTCGCTTACGGCGAGACCTATCTTTAAATGACCGTCGGGAGCTCTCGCGCTGAAAGCCATAAAAAATTTCCCCCGATACCTTATTACCTCCGGAGCCCAAAAATCCCCCATTCCCCATATATTATTTTCTAAAGAAGAATCGTACGCGAGTCCTTTCTCGTGCCAGTCTACCAGGTTGTCCGATTGCCAGACCCTGTACCCGAGATTGGGTATCGAAGTCGCGTAGAGATAATACTTGTCGTTAAATTTTATTACACTGGGGTCTCCAATGTCGCTTTTTTCTTCTTTCAATACTGGATTTGAATAATTTTCCTCGGCTCTCAGGTTATAATTACTCCCCAAACCAATCACCGTTAACGCGAATAAAAGTACTAATCCGACACCTATCGATATCTTATTCGAATTGTGGAGCCAAAATAACATAGTATTCCACCCTTTCTGGTTTAATCTCTTTCAAAGGCCATTGAAAATCAGGACAACCCCTATCCTTTTATTCCCGAAACACCCGTCAAACCCTGGACAATATGCCTCTGGAAGATTAAGAAAATTAAGATCATAGGAACCGAAGCAATCACGGCACTTGCCGTTATAGCGCCGTATTCCGCTACGTAACTACCTTGAAAAGTTGCCAGCCCTACGGTGAGGGTATACATGTCGTTCGTGCTAGTGGCTATCAATGGCCACATGTACGCATTCCAGGTCCATACGAACGTGTAAATTGCCGCGGTGGTTAAAGCCGGTTTGGACATAGGCAGTACGATATTTAAGAAAATCCTCAATCTATTTGCTCCGTCAATTCTTGCTGAATCCTCAAGCTGTCTCGGTATATTGTCAAAGAATTGTTTTAAGATAAAAAGGGCAATGGGAGAGGCTAAACCCGGCAAGATTAACGCGAAATACGTGTTTAAGAGATTTACTCCGTCCAGTAAAAGATATTGCGCAATCATAATCCCCTGAGGAGGCACCGTGATTCCTGCCAGGGACACGTAAAACAAAATATTCCGGAACGGAAACCTGATCCGTGATAAAGCGTAGGCGGCAGACGAAGTAACTATCAGCGTTCCTATCGTAACTGAAATTGCGACGACAAAACTATTCAGGAGCCAGCGGAATATTGGTGCTCTATTAAAGAGAAATCGGTAATTTTCCAGACTCAATGACTTTGGAATGAAGGAAAAAGCCGCGTTTATTTCGGAGCTGGGAACAAGCGAGGTTTTTATCATCCAAAAAACAGGGATTAGCCAAATTACTACTATGGCCAGAGAGGCGAAAGTGTATAACAACTTAATTAATTTAGTTTTTCTCACCTTCTCCCTCCCCTTTGAAATTTAAGTTGAACGATGGAAAAACCCAGAGCAAGCAGTAAAAAGATGACAGAAATTGCTGCCGCGTATCCCATTTTAAAACTCTCGAAGGCGGACTCGTAGACGTATTGAAGCAACACTCTACTACTACCGTATGGCCCCCCTCCCGTCATGATGTTTACCTGACCAAATATTTTGAGTGAGGCTAATACCTGCAGCACTATTACCAGAGCAAAAGTATTCTTTAGAGAAGGAATGGTAATGTACCAGAACTGCTGCCATCCGGATGCGCCATCCACCTCGGCTGCTTCGTAATAAGTTTTCGGAATGCTCTGTAAGCCCGCCGTGAATAGCATAGTATTGAACGCTTGTGTCCACCAAATAGTCGTAATGACTATTGCGGGCAGTGCTAAGACGGAACTGGCGAGCCAGGTGGGGCTTATTCCGGCTACCGCGTTTAGTATGTGGTTGAATAAGCCGTATTGGGGGTCAGGATTGAAAATCCAGACCCAGGTTACTGAAATAGCGGAGACCGATAAAACGTATGGAATGAAAAAAGCTGTCCGGAAGAAACCGCCAAAGTAACTTTTTGAAAAAAGGATTGCAAGCAGCAAGCCGAGGATAATTAATGGGGGTGTACTCATCACGGTGAATTTGATGGTATTTAAAAAGGAAGTCCAGAACACGTCGTCGTGGATTATATCGACAAAATTTTCCCAACCTACGAATTTAGGGCTTTGAAATATATTCCACTCCTGGGTTGATAAGTAAAACATCCTAATTATTGGCCAGAGGATGAAAATTCCGTACAATATCCCAAATGGTGCGTAGAATAATAACCCGGAGCGCAGCCTCCTAAGCAGGTTCTTGCGTTTATAATTCATTTTTCATCCTCACCTAATTCTCTGGGCGCCGTTTCGTAAAAATTTAGAGGTTAATTAAAGTCCGGTAGCCGTTCGATCCCTAAATCAACCGTCTTCGCGACTTAAAAAAATCCCTCGAGTGACCCTTTGATTGTAACAAGGGTCGCCTCGAGGGACAAAAGGGAATATGGTTTATTCTTCTAATTGCTGCTTAACTCTTTTTTTCATAAGGCTTAATATACTTTTGGCAGTTTTTCCTTTCTTCGCTACTAGATCAAGAGTATCGGTTACGGTTGAGTTAATTCCGACCCAATTGACTATGCTTGGTGGGTAGGAAGCAATATCAGCTGCCTTTACGTACTCTTGCCTGAGGGGTAGGTCTAAGACTTTATCGGATTGCCTAATACTAATTCGAGCCGGTATGTGTCCCGCTTCTGCCCATTTTGAGCTGTGAGCGGTTACCCATCGGATAAATTCAAATGCCGCGCTCAGCTTCTCGGAGTCTTTTTGTGGTTGTTTGGGAAGGACAAAATTGTGAGAATTTGCCCAATTAGCTCTTTCTCCTCCCTTGACGACGGGGAATAAAGTAATACCAAGGTCCGAGCCCAACGCTTTGTGAAAAGGACCTACATTCCATACACCGTCGGGTTTAAACCCAATTTTACCGTTTTTAAACAGAGTGTTTCTTTGGTTGTAAGGTGTTTCGAACCTCGCCCCTCCCTTAGTTATTAGGGATTTGAGAGCTTTTGTTGCCTTTAAACCTTTTGAGTTATTGAACGCCGGCTTGCCTTCTTCGGTCAAAAATTGCCCATTTAGCTGGCTATAGAAGGACCACCATGCTTGCCAGCTGTTACCCCAGGCCATACCTCTAAAATCAGTTTTCTTTTCAATAGTTGACGAGAACTTATTTAGCTCACTTACGGTACTGGGCACCTTCACTTCTCCGTTTTTCGTAAGCCCCGCTTCCCTTAGGACCTGTTTATTGTAGAAGAGTATATAGGGATGGGTATCCAATGGGACGGCGTATTGGTGACCCTTGTATTTACCTCCCTCAAATAGTCTGTTTGCGAAATCATCCTCATCTAACTTGTCTAGAAATCCGTCCAACGAGTAAAGCGTCCCTTTTGCCACAAATGTAGGTAAGCGGTCTGTATGCATTATTGCGATGTCGGGAGCGTTTCCCCCCGCCATGGCCGTTGTCAGTTTTTGATAATACTCTCCCCAGGGCTGACGCTGTTCCTCAACGGTTATGTCCGGATGGGACTGATTAAATTCCTCAACCATTGAGGACATGTAATCGCCCTCTCCACCTGAGAATAGCGTCCAATATTGAAGGTTAGTCTCGGCCGCAACGCTTGTGAGAGACGCGAACAGGAAAAGAAAACTGAAAATTAGTATTAGATTTTTCTTAGTTAGAGCTTTCATTTGTTACCTCCATTCTGGTGGTTGATATCATTTTTTCGGAAAGTTACCTGGAAAAGATGTTTTTCGCTGGTCTTTATTTGACCAAAATTTTGCTAAATTGATAAACCACCTCCCTGGAACGATTTGTTAAGTACTAGCCCTAATTACCAATTCGGGCTCGAGTCGCTGGTGAATAAAGGAACTTCCAGTATCTTCTTCGGTAATAAGATTCATCAAAGTTCCAAATGCTTGAGTCGCCAACTCTCTTTTTGGAATCCTTACCGTAGTTAGGGGGACTTCGAGATTGTTCGAAAAGAATATGTCGTCGTATCCGACCACCGCCAATTCCTCCGGGATTTTTAGCCCTAACTCCCTGGCGGCCTTGAGCACACCGAGAGCGACGAAATCGCTGTAGCATAAAACTGCAGTCGGTTTGTGGGATGAAGAAAGAAGCTCCCTGCCCGTCTTGTAGCCTTCTTCCATCGTTACGTTATTTTGGAGGATAAAAGAATCCGGGATGGAAATGCCGTGTTTCTTCATGGTCTGTTTGTAGCCTTTGAGCCGTTCCTTCGAACTAGAGATATGAGTAGGGCCGTTTATTAACGCAATTCGCTCGTGCCCTTTCTCTATCAAGTGCTCGACTGCGGTTGATTCCCCCTGAACGTCGTCAGTAACGACGTAAGGGGTGTCCAATTCGTCGAAATGGCGACCGAGAAGCACAAAAGGGAGTTCTGATTGCTTGAGATCGATTATCGTTTGATTGTCCGTTTGAACCGGTGTGATAAGAAGACCATCCACTTGTTCGGCGAGTGCGGTTTGAATGGCAGATTTCTCGTTTTCGTATTCTTCATCAGTATCCTGGACTATAATGCTATATCCTTCTTCCCGGGCAGCCTTCTCTACCCCTTTTAGCAGGGCGGAGAAGAACGGATTGAGGATGTCGGCTACTATGACCCCTATGGTGTATGTTTTGCTGGAGCGCAGGCCCTGAGCGAACCGATTAGGCTGGTAGTTGAGTTCGTCGGCAACCTGAAGGATTTCTTTTTTGGTTTCTTCGTTGATATCGGGTTTGTCGTTCAACGCCCGGGAGACCGTATTTATGGAAACGCCCGTTCGGTCAGCGATGTCCTGCATCGTTACCCGTTCCAATTTCGAATTCCTCCTTTTTAATTAACGTTACCGTAAACCTTAACGTTAACGTTAAAACTCAGTGTAACATAGATTAAATATTCTGTCAAGTGGGAAGGTTAAATCATTTGCCAGGTAAGAGGCAGTGAGGTGGTAGTATAATGGGCTAAAATATTTTAACCAAAATTGTGCGGTTTTGATTTGTTAAATTAACAGGGAAGAGTTAAACGAAGGACTTATTTGATAAACGGGAGTTGGTCCAGCACCCAGTTTAATATCGATAATCAAC
>JBDGQU010000049.1:0-5680 GCA_042218715.1 Bipolaricaulia bacterium
AATCCCGATAAATTATCGCTTTTGTGGTTGGTTACCGTTGCTGCCCTTAAACATAAAGTTGCCATTGAACTTATTTTGGATTATTAGATTTCTCTGATGGTTAATAAGTTTTGATCAATTTTGAGCAATACGCTAGTCGAAAACCAAGTTAATAACTTCAATAAATACTAGCAATCCCCTCCTTCTCCAGTTACCCTCGATTCACCTTTGAATAGCTTGAAACAAAATGCAATATTAGTATTTACAATAAAAATAGGAAGGAAAACCGCCTCAATTTTTTCCACCTGAACGTACATCACCCTTACCTGAAGTATTGCGGCAGCTTTTTGAGAGATCCTGTACGTAAGCAAAAAATCGATCAAATAGGATTTCAAACTGAATTTAACCATTAAATCGGATTAACGCCTGAAGGAAGGTATTTTGTAAGGCTATGTCAGGCAAAACTACCAGTAACCTGATGGAAGGTGAGTTTTCTTAGTCCAATAGGTAGGAATTAACAGGAAGAAGCGTAGCTCCCCGGCGTGCACTTCATACAAACTTTTGTAATCACTTTGGATTATAAATGATTTCAGCTCCCAAAGAGGTCTAACTAAGGTGTTGGAAAGTTAAATTTCTTTTAAAGCCGATTAGTACCTCTATTCATCAGCTAGGGAATACCTGCGCAAATTCAGGTAATTACCTTTAATTTGACATTGACCTGGAAGCCCAGAGAACGGTACAGTTCGTTTACTTTTTCAAAGATGTCAGAGTGTCCAATCTCATCTTCTCGTACCCCTTCTCTTTTGCGGTCTCTATGACCGCTTCTGCCAATTCCCTACCTATGCCTTGATTTCTGTACTCTGGTTTGACATAAAGGCGCTTCATCTCACAGTTCTGCTCGTTTAACCTTCTGAGGGCCACACACCCGACCGCTTTCTTTTTTTCCTGGCTAGGATTATCGTCCCATCGGGAGGCGAGTACTCCCCCGGTAGGCTGTCCAGCTCCTCTTGAAAATCCTTGAATGAAAGCTCTATGCCGAGGTCCTCTCTATACTCGATGAATACGTCCCTGACCTCATCCATCTCCCCCTTTCTCTTTTACTTCGACCAGGTCTACCATCTTTTTTGCCCTCTAGGCCTTCTCCCCGTAGGCCATCCATAGAATCTCCAGATCATCTTTTCCCTCTTCCTTTTTGACTACGTGTCCCACTTTCGGCGGTACGTGAACCGACATGTTCTTCTTCAATTCTATCTCTTGGCCGTCGATGACCGCTTTTCCTGTGCCCTCCATTACGGTAAAGACCTGGTCCCAAGGATCTGCTTCATCTTCGTTTATCTGCTCCCCCTTTTTTATCGTGTAATAGGCGTATCTGACTCCGTGGCCGTAAGCTATGGGTACGGCGTTCCCCCCATGAACTTTTCTGGCATGTTTTCTTCCCAGTTTCGTAACTGTGGGGTATCCTTCACTGAAGAAGTGTACCAGGAAATGATACATCGTCTGTAGGATATCTCCTTCCAATTTTTTCCCCTCCGGCACTTGGAAATCCAGCGGGGCAGATTCCGACATGTGGGAACGACCGGCAGCGGTCATCCCGTTCCATTCCCCAGCCGCTAGTTTATCAAAAGTGTCTTCGGACATCTCAAGGCCGAGATCACCTTCCATCTCAGGTCCAGGTCCTGTTACCTTCACATCGTTTTCTCCCAGTTCGACCAGGTAACCCTTGTCTCCAATAGATAAATGGATCTCCCCCGTGATATCAGCTGGTTTCTTTTTCCGGTAAGCTCTGCACATCCGCTCTAAGGTATCTAACATGATGGAGTCGATCTTTTTGGACTGTTATATAATTTATTTCTGCCTTTTATCGAATTCCTTGTTGATCTTCTTACACCTTCGGTTCCTGGGCGGGTCGTAGAAGCACATCCTTTAATCGCTCAATTGAACCTTGGAAAAGCCCAGCATGTAATAATTCAAACCCGTCTCCTTTCGCTAAGATTTGTTTTACAAAACCAACCCCCGGGGGATCACTTCTCCTCAAATTTGATGTAAAAGAGCCGATTGGAGCCCTTAATATTTTATCAGCTCCCGTAAGTACTACTTGATCTAAAAAGCAGAGAGATAAGAGAATATCGAATTTTTCAAAATTGTCGTCAAATGTATTAAATCGGCCTTCTCTACCAGGAATTAACTTGGCCATACTTTTTTCAATACTATTTTTCCAAAATTCTTTAAGTGGAAGTTTTGCATTATCATTCACAGGTAAAATATCTCGTAATTTTCAAGTGTTAAAAATCCGCTCGATTTAGGTTACAACCTTTTGTAATCCAACATTAGGATTTCTCCTTCTCCTCCACTCAGTTCTGAATTAATACTTCGGAGCGGCAGGGCCAGTGTGGGATCGACCACCCATTCCGCGACAAACTCTTCGTCGGTATCAAACAATCGGCAAACGTAACCAACGCGACCGGCAACTTTTTCTTTACCGGTCACCTTCATGGTTCCCTGACCATAGTAGCTCATTTTTTCCCCGACTTTTAATTCCAACTGATCAAAGAGCATGCTGTACATGGGGTTTAAAAACATGAACTGCAGGGAAGGTCCGTAGGATTCCCAGTACCCAAAGGCTACGTCACTGCTCAACTGGGACGGTTCCACCTCGACTTCCGTGCTATATTTTACCGTGTAATTACCGGCGGCATTCTCTTCTATCCTCAAGCTATAGATTGCACTCTCTTGTTGTTCATCTCCCCACTTAACTCGGTAACGGTAAAGCTCGTTCCCTTTAAATTCAAACGGGCTCCATTTCTCACCAAAACTATCAAATGACCAGGCACTAAGGGTCACAGATATAATTACCAAAATGACTATGATGCCACGATATTTCGTAGTATTCACTATAACCACCTACGGCTATTGGGATACCATACCCTATAACATATCATCAATAAATTGCAAATTTGGGGGGTTATAAACGACTTGTTGGTGAAACAATTGGGTTCTTAAAAAATTGTGCTGTTTTAGGTGAATTATTGAGGTTTTTCCGATCTCAAAACCTGCACTTTATCACCTTCATGCTCGTTCAATATTGGTAATCTCCTCCGATCACCCCTTGAAAAATTCTGTACGTAACAAGAAATCGATAAAATACGGATTTTAAACCGGAATTTAACCACTAAGTCTATATTAACGCTTGAAGTAAGGTATATTATAAGGCAATAACAGGCAAGACTATCATAAGAGACGAAAGTAAGTTTTCTTAGTCAGAAAGGAAGGAATCAAAAGGAAGAGGCGACCTGGCTTCCCGGGATGCGCTTAATACAAACTTTTGAAGTCATTATTGACTGAAAGTTAGTTTTTCTTAATGATGAAATGCTTAATATTTCCTAAGATCCTTCGAAATAGTAACGACCTTTCGCTAATTCCCTCAAGATAAGATACTTTATTTATATCTGGAAACTGCTTCTCTATGTGAGAGAGTCAAGAACCCCGGCCACAGGCCGGGGCATATAAAAATACAATTGGGGAAATAACATCGAATTTGAAAAACGAAAAATTGACCCAGCACCCAATTGAGGGCATGATACTTGGCCCAATAATCGTAAATCTTTTAATTATGGGCAAAGCTGATAATAAATTCGCTCGCTAATTAAACCAGATAAGCGTTCTCTCAATTGGGTGCTGGACTCAAAACAGCCGATTCACCCCCAGGGCAAGCCCTGGGGCACTCTCGGCTAATTTTGGTAGAAAACTTTTAAAGATATCCAAAAAAAACTATTTCGAGACTTCTGCAAACGGTGAACGCTTTATATCCCGCGGTAAAGCAACTACCGGACAGGGAGCTTCATGAAAGACTCGTTCCGTTACGTCCCCCTGGATGAACTTTCTTAGCCAGGAGGGTTTATCGCCTACTCCCACGATCACTAAATCTACCTTGAGGTCCTCTGCCGTTTCTACTATACCTTTGGCTGTACTGTCGGAGAACCTGAGATGAGAGCTTGCTTCGATACCCTGTTCCTTTAGGGAGTCTACTATTATCCCTGTAGCCTTTTCTCCCCTGTTTTGAAGTTCGTCGGCGGGAATCGGGGAACCGTGGGGAAGAACCTTTAGCACAGTAATGTCAGCTTCAAAATAGTCAGCTATACGGGCCAATTCCTTTTTCATCCTTCCGGCCGGTTCCGGCCCGGCAGTACAGACGAGGATTTTTAGCCGCTCGCTCCGAGAGTTTTGGTCGGAACCATTTTCCATAAACTTACTCACCCCGGGGTCCGAAGCCAAACCTTTTTAGACCAAAATAAAGGCCCGCTCCACCTATTATTATACCGAACCCGTACATAATTGTCATAATATCGAGCTGAAAGTAAAGCATCCCACAGGCTACTGCTCCTGCCGCAGGTGTAACCGGGTAACCAGGTACCTTAAACGGTCTCTCGAGATCCGGTTTTCGTCTGCGGAGCAATATTAGCGAAAGATCGACCAAAATGAAGACGAATAGGTATTCCACCGCAGTCAGCGCGGCCGCTCCTTCCATGGTTTCAAAGTAGCCAACCAGGGCCATAAGTAATCCCGTTATGAGCACTGAGTTATGAGGTGTGTTCAACCTGGAAACGTGAGAAATCCGGTCCGGTAAAGGCCCGTCTCGAGAGAGGGTAAATAGATAGCGAGAAGCCGCCAGAACCGAAGCGTTGATTCCAGTCAAACAAGCCAAAATTCCCCCCACGGAGAGGGCTGCAAACCCGAAGTGACCGCCGAAGCTTCTGGCCGCTTCGGCAATCGGAACCGAAGAGCCGGCCATGGTTTTGTAGTTTACCACTCCCGTGGCCACCCAGATTACCCCCCCAACCAGGACCACCATCATAACCAGGCTGAGGATCGTGGCCAGTGGGACGTTTCTTCCCGGATTCTTTATCTCCCCGGCAGTGGCCGCAACTAGATCGAACCCTGCAAAGTTTACCGTGATGAGGCCGGCAGTGTAGAGAATATTGCTCCATCCGGTAACGAAGAACGGGTCGTGGTTTATAGGTTTCATATTGGGAGCACCCCAGATGGCAAACCCCACTATGATTCCCAGGGAAGAAAGAAAGAGGAAGATTTCAACTGCGGTACTCATCTCGACCCCGGCTATGTTGATTAAAACGAACACTCCAATGATAGCCACCACCAGCATAGGCACTGGTAGCCAGGGTAAAAAGAGCCCAGAAATGAAGTGAGCTGCTCCGATTGCATAGAAGGCCGTAGCTGTGATCAAACCGAGCCAGCAGGCCCATCCCCCCAGAAATCCACCGGCCGGTCCGAACCCCTTTTTTACGAAATGATAACTCCCTCCGGACTCGGGAAACATGGGCCCAAGTTCTGCAAAACTTAACGCAGTCAAGGTCATTAACCCACCGGCCAGTAGGAAGGAAATAATTGCAGCTGGACCCACTTTGGCGGCAGTCAATCCGGACATTATATATTCGCCGGGACCAAGGACAGCACCCGCTCCTATACTCAAAGCACCGAGAAAGCCAATCTCCCTCGACAGAGTGAGTTTATGCATTCATATCTTAGTCCATTGATCATTCGTCATTATATACGTATCCACTATCAAGTTCAAAAGGTAAAAGATCCGGAAGGGAATAGAGTATAGTTTCAGGTTTTACACGGAGTTCCCTAAAGGAGGGCGTTTATATGTTTCAGAAAAAAGGGCAGTTTCGTAATCATCAAG
>JBDGQU010000005.1:0-7868 GCA_042218715.1 Bipolaricaulia bacterium
CTTCTGTAAACTGGTTTCATTTTTGAGGTCCATATTAAACTGGGTGCTGGACCAACTCCCGTTTATCAAATAAGTCCTTCGGTTAACTCTTCCCTGTTAATCTACCAGGTCAAAACCGCGCAATTTTGGTTTAACCTAGTTGATAAAGAATCTGTAATTCTTTCACCAGGTAGACTAAATTATGATAATAAAGCCAAAACCTGGTTGCAATTACGATTCGATTAGTTATAGACCCTAACGAGCCTCTCATTCCGTGATTTTTGATCCCACCTGGCTAATAGGGTAACATTTTCCAAATTAGATTACGGGGGCGGTACTATGAATAAAAGTAAATATTTTTTAATCCCCTTTTATTTTGGGTTGATGTTATGTTTATCCCTGGGACTTATGGGGGTAAATGGCTACTCGGAAACCGGTAAAATTATTACACTCTACCAGAATGGACCTTCCCTAGTAGTTGAAAATGAGAAAGTAAAACTGGAAGAAGGCTTGAATGGACTGACTAGACCTGTGCCCGGATCCGTAGTTGCGGAGACCGTTTTTGCGACCAGCCCGGAAGCTACCCTGAGAACTTCAGAAATTATATCGGCGATCGACTCCGAAAGTAAACTATTAAAAGAACTTATCGGAACCACTGTTTCTGTGGTTAAGTCAAAGGATTCCGGGACTTTGGTAACGGGTACCCTGGTAAACGTTTTAAATGGCAGACCGCTCCTGCGAACTTCTGACGGTAAAATGAGGTTGATCAGAAATCCGGGAGAGTACAGGTTCGATAAACTTTCTGCTGATGATATGGATGCCAGATTGGAACTGAATATAATGGCCCCGGTGGAAACCAGGACGAAGCTAACTATTGGTTATCAACTTTCGGGATTGAACTGGTCCCCTCAATACGTTGGTTTCCTGGACGAAGAGAAGGGCACGTTAAACCTTCAGGGAATAGCACATATTAGTAACCGGACGGGGTGGAACTTTCGGGGAGTTCGGTTAAGGCTTCTGGCGGGTAAGCCGAAAAGGGAAGAGAGCGACATCCAATTATTTGCGGCCGCCAGGACTAACAGTAAACCGGAATCATCCAGACCTGAAAAGGTATTTGAGTACTACCGCTACAAAATAGGATTTCCGGTCAATTTATCCAGCGGGGTAGAAAAGCAGGTGAAGTTTCTTCAAGAGGATTCCGTAAATTACCGAAAGTATTATTTGTTTGAACCCTACTCGTCCTCGGCCGTAAAGACAATGGTGGAACTTGATAATAAGGAAGAGTCAGGGTTGGGGCTTCCAATAGCTTCGGGAACTATAAGAATATACGAAGCCTCTCCCGATAAAACTTTTCTCGGGGCGGATTCTCTTCCAAACCTTCCCGTAGGAAGAAAGGCGGAGCTGGAACTGGGTGACGCATTTGACGTGAAAGGTGAAAGGAAAAGGACCAGTCACGAGAAGGTAGCGGAGGGAATATGGAAGGACCGGATTGAGATAACCCTGGAAAACAAAAAAGATAAATCGGTCAAAGTGCTGATTGAGGACAAATTACCCGGAGACTGGAAAATCATCCAGTCCAGCCACGATTACGAGAAAGTCGATTCCCGGATAATTAGTTACGAAGAGTCAATATCGGAGGGGGGTTCGATAGAGATCTCCTACGTTGTCCAGTATAAGCTCTGATTACTTACCTGGAATTATCCGGGGCAAATTCTTAAGTTTTAATCATGCAAAATGGAGAAGAAGGCTTTAACTACTCTCGTTACGCCGGAGCAATTGAAGAAGCGCTAGTCAGGTTAGACGCGAAGAACGGCGTAGTAAATATCAGACAGATTTATCTGGAGACATCTGTTCCCAGGGACTTGATAATTGAAGTGCTGAATAGAGGGATTGTTGATTTCCCTGAAAGAATAGACGAAATTGTCGATAACGAGGAGGGTAAAAATTGGAAGAGATAAGTTTTGGGACTGATGGCTGGAGAGGTGTTATAGCTGATGATTATACCTACGAAAACCTCGGTCGGGTAGCGGAGGCAACTGCAACTTACTTAAAATCACCCGAACGGCGAGAGCTTGAAATATACGATCAGTGGGGAACTCCTTATAGATCCTCCGAAGAAGGAGTTGTAGTGGGTTACGATGGCCGATTCGCTTCGGAGAACTTCGCTCTCTACGTGGCTCGGGTATTAAAGGAGTCGGGTGTACCCGCTTGTGTATCGGAAACGATGGTTCCAACTCCCGCACTGGCTTTTGCCGTGAGAGAATTGGAAGCGGCAGCGGGAATTATGATTACCGCAAGTCACAATCCTCCTGAATACAACGGGTTTAAGGTGAAGGTCGAATCTGGTGCTTCTGCTCCTCCTTTAGTTACGGACAGGATAGAGGCTAACTTGCCGGATGACCCCCCGGAGGTGGATTCGGGTTCGGAAGTGGATAGAATAAACGTTTCTTCGGACTACGTAGATGCCCTTGGAGAAGTAGTTGATGGAGAAAAGCTGACCAAAAATCCCGTAAAGGCTGTTATAGATTCTATGTACGGGTCAGCCCAGGGTATTATAGGTGAGGTCCTGGGAAAGTTTGGTGTACCTTCGGTTGAGGTCCGGAATGACTTCAATCCCGGCTTCCGGGGCATTCGACCAGAACCTCTGGAGGAGTACCTCGACCCCCTTAAAGAGGCAATTAACGAACAAAGAAAACAAGTGGATGAGCCGATAATTGGTGTAGTAACGGACGGAGACGGGGACCGGGTTTCTGCTATGGCGGAAGATAGCTCGTTCATAGACGCTCACAGGTCCTACGCTCTATTGATGAAATACCTGATAGAGGAGAAAGGTTGGTCGGGAAAGGCAGTCAAGAATTTTCCGCTTACGGATATGATATTCAAGATCGGGGAAAAGCACGATAGGGAAGTAGTCGAAACCCCGGTCGGGTTCAAGTTTATTGCCGAAAAGATGGTCAAAGAGGACGTGCTCATCGGTGGGGAAGAAAGCGGGGGGATCGGCTTAAAGAATCACATACCCGATCGAGACGGTATTCTTTGTTCCCTGTTGTTGGTAGAAATGGTAGCCAGGTCGGGAAAACAGCCGACGAAACTAGTGAGTGAGATGCTGGAGGAACTTGGTGGGCATTACTATCATAGAAACGATATACACCTGGAATCCCGAAAAGAAGTCGAAGAGGAGTCGATGAAAAATCCGCCGGACAGTATAGGTAGTTATAAGGTGAAAAGCGCGGAAACGACCGACGGGGTAAAGCTTCGGTTCGATGACGGGTGGTTATTAATTAGGGCTTCGGGAACTGAGCCACTGCTGCGACTTTACTGTGAAATGGACGAACGGGAAAAGGTGGATCAGGTACTGGATAAAGCTGAAGAATACGCGCGAAATCTGGCAGGTGAATAAAGGAAATGAATGAAGTATCCGAAGACTATAACTTCGAGGAAATAGAAGCAAGGTGGAGGGACTACTGGGAGGAAGAAGGTACTTTCGAGACGGACCTGGAGGAGACTGAAAACAACTTTTACTACCTTAACATGTTTCCCTATCCTTCCGGGACAATGCACGTTGGTCACGGCAGGAACTACATAATAGGTGATACGCTAACCCGGTTTATGAAGATGAAGGGTCTAAACGTGCTGAACCCCATGGGATTTGATGCATTTGGTCTCCCTGCTGAGAACGCGGCGATCGAAAGGGGAATTCAGCCTGGAGAATGGACTCGGGAGAATATTGCCGATTTCAAGAAACAATTTCGCCAGTGGGGCATAGAGTACGACTGGGACAAGGAAGTCCAGACGCACGATCCTGGTTACTACAAGTGGACCCAGTGGCTGTTTCTAAAGCTTTTCGAAGAAGATCTTGCCTACCGGGACGAAAGCCCGGTCAACTTCTGTCCCCATTGTGATACGGTGCTGGCGAACGAACAAGTCATAGACGGGAAGTGTGAGCGCTGCGGGGTGGAAGTAGAAGAAAAACAACTCGAGCAGTGGTTTTTCAGGATTACTAACTACGCCCGGGACCTTTTGGATGACCTGGATGACCTGGATGGCTGGCCCGATCACGTAAAAAAGATGCAGCGGGACTGGATTGGCAGAAGCGAGGGTGTGGAGATAACGTTTGACCTCGCTGATCGTCAGGGAGAACTGGACGTCTTTACCACGCGACCGGACACTATTTTCGGTGCAACTTATATGGCTCTCGCCCCCGAACACCCCCTTGTAAATGATTTAATAGAGGATGTAGAGGACGGGACAGAGAAGGAAAAATTGCAGACCTTCGTAAAAGAGACGAAACGGATAGACCAAACGAGACGAGCCGGAGGGGATCTGGACAAAAAAGGAGTATTTACCGGTGAGTACGCGGTCAATCCGGCTACCGGGGAAGAAATACCGATATGGATCGCCAATTTCGTCCTCACTGAATACGGTTCCGGGGCGATAATGTCGGTACCAGCTCACGACCAGAGAGACTTTGATTTCGCTCGGAAATATGATTTACCTATAGTTGAAGTAGTAGCACCTGAAAGAGGAAATCCCACAGAGGAACTGGAAGAAGCTTACGAAGAGCCCGGATACCTGGTTAATTCAGGGGAATTCGACGGTATGGATTCGGATACAGCTTACGAAGAGATAGGCAAATGGTTGAAGGAAAAGGGAAAAGGCGAATTTACGGTCAATTTCAAGCTTCAGGACTGGTTGATTAGCAGGCAGCGTTACTGGGGAGCGCCGATCCCTATGGTTCACTGTCCGGATTGTGGGATAGTGCCCGTGCCGGAAGAGGATTTACCCGTTGAACTCCCTGAAGTTGACTTCATAGGAAATAAGGGCCTGTCGGCAATAGATGAGTTTGTCGATACGAGCTGTCCCGAGTGTGGAGGCAAAGCAAGGCGGGAAACCGATACCATGGATACGTTCGTCGACTCCAGCTGGTATTATCTCAGGTATATATCTGCCGGAGACGAGGAGAGAATATTTGACCCGGAGAAGGTAAACGACTGGCTCCCGGTCGATCAGTACGTCGGTGGCGTCGAACACGCGATCCTTCACCTGCTCTATTCCAGGTTCATTACCAAGTTTCTCGAGGATATCGACCTGATCGACTTCGAGGAACCGTTCGAGAGGCTCTTTACTCAGGGCATGATATCCCATCGAGCTTACCGCTGTCCCGACCACGGCTGGATTAGGCCGGAAAACGTTAAAGATGGAGACAAGTGTCCCGAGTGCGGAGGAGACCTCAGAGTTACCATGGAATCAATGTCAAAGTCGAAAAAGAACGTAGTCTCGCCCCAGGAATTGATAGAAGAGTACGGTGCGGACACGGAAAGAATTTATACCCTGTTCATAGGTCCACCTGAAAAAGACGTTGAATGGAGTGACAGAGACGTAAAGGGCAGTCACCGATTCCTGACCAGGGTCTGGCGGCTGGTTACACAGCATCTGGACCTGTTTGAAGAAAAACACGAATTAAACGTCGAAGAACTCGACGACTCAGAAACCGAGCTCTGGCGGGTGGTCAACCAGACGGTGAAAGAAGTAACCGAGGATCTGGAAAACTTCAGTTTCAACACAGCGGTTTCATCGATTATGGAACTAACAAATGAGTTCTATCGGGTTGTATCCGACGGTAAGACCGATAAGGGGCTGCTGAAGGAAGGAATAAAAAGATTGGTTTTGATTATTTCGCCATTTACACCCTTTATCGGAGAGGAGCTTTGGCATAGAATGGGCAACGATCATCCAGTTTCCGAAGAGGATTGGCCGAGCTGGAACGAAGAAGCGCTACAGGAAGAGCGGACCGAACTTGCAGTTCAGGTAAACGGTAAAGTTCGAGCTCACCTTGAAGTTCCAGCGGAAATTGCGGGTGACGAGGACGAATTACGAGAAAGGGTTTTGAAACTGAAAAGGATAAGCGAAAGAGTCGACGGGAAAGACATAAAAAAGTTCATAGTTGTGCCGGGTAACCTGGTAAATATAGTAATTTAACTTCAGCCGACTTACGGAGGCTAACAAGCGACTATCGATTCGGTCCATCAGGAGTTGGTGATAGTTAGTAGCGATCTTGAATAGCTGGTGCGGTGTAGTTATAATATTTTACCTGGCGACGTAGCCAAGGGGCCTAAGGCAGGGGATTGCAAATCCCCCATCCCCGGTTCAAATCCGGGCGTCGCCTCACTGATTTCCCCGCGTGTTACGGGTTTTTTAGATCCCTGGCTTAAAAGGAAACAAAATGGGTGGTTAGCTCAGCTCGGGAGAGCGCTTGCTTGACGTGCAAGAGGCCGCTGGTTCAAGTCCAGCACCACCCACCACTCTTAGCTTCCTTCCACTCGTAGGGGGTAAACAAACATCTTTTAACTTTCGTCTGCTCCCATTTTAGAGCATGAATTCACGCAAGCAGGCGCTCATATTTTCTTCGAGTAAGTATGGGAAATCTAAATCTCAAGAAAAACCTTCAGGGGTAAATAGACCGTCTCAAGTCTCAGAAATTTCTATAAAAGAAGCGGTGGAAGATTTTACCCTAATGGCAAAGGTCGATGGTCGCTCCGAGAAAACACTTAACCTGTATGGCTACGTCTTTGAAAATTTTCTCGAACAATGCAGCGAAGCCCTTTTAATCGGAGATATCGAGCCAAAAGATATTAGAAAGTATTTGGCTTTTCTGATGGATGAGGGTCTAAAAAATACTACGGTCGCAATACACCATAGGATCCTCAACGCCTTTTTCAATTGGTTGGTGGAGGAAGGCAAGTTAAAGAAATCTCCCACCAGAAGGATTGATGAACCAAATACTCCCGACAAGTATCCGAAAATTCTCAACTCCGAACAGATAGAAGATCTTCTATACACAGCCAAAAACTGGCGAAAGACCTGGGCCGGGTACAGAAACTATACCATTATTCTGACATTTTTGGATACAGGTCTGAGATTAAACGAATTAGTTAATGCTAAGCTGGAAGATCTGGACTTAGAGAAACGATCCATAAGAGTCCACGGGAAAGGTGCCAAGGACAGGAAGGTTTACTTTGGGAAGAGGAACTACAAATGTCTAAAAAGATGGCTGAGGATGCGGGAGGATAAAGGCAAAGTTTGGGAGGACACCGTATTTATTTCCCAACAAGGAGAAAAACTAAAGAAAAGGCATGTCCAGAGGGCTATAACGAGGATACAAAAACAAGCTGAACTCGATGACACCCAGGTTTCTCCTCACGTTTTGAGACATACCGCAGCCACATTGGCAGTTCAGAACGGACTGGACCCCTTTTCGCTAAAGAGACAGTTCGGCTGGGAGCAGATGAGAACTGCACTGCGCTATGTCCATATGAGTGATAAAGCTTTGCAGGAATCTTATCGTAATTCATCCCCAATGGATAATTTCGAGGATTAATTAAAGTAAATTTTCTGATCTAAGTCAATATACTTAGTTTTTACCGAGAGGTGCCAGGCGGCACCTCTTTTTTTATTGGTCGTTTGCACAATTATTCTTAATCGGATAGTATGGGGTAAGTACCGAAAAGTACATCTCAACTAGCTTTTAAGTTAATTTCGTTATCAACTTCTATTGACCCGAGGTTTTCATGTCCGAAGATTTCAAAAACAACTTCTCTTGGTCAAGTAGCCGTCTTTCCACTTTTAAAAGCTGCAAACGGAAGTATTATTTCCAGTATTACGGCTTTTGGGACGGTTGGGAAGATGATGCCCCGGAACGGGCAAGGACCATCTACCTGTTGAAGAAGCTTCAAAATCGGCACACCTGGAAAGGAACTATTATCCACGAAGCTATTGCCTTCCTGCTAAAATCCCTTCTTAAAAACCAAGAGATAGACCAAGAAGATTTCAAAAAGGCCGTCGTAGACAGAATGAGGAACCAGTATAAAGTTTCCCTCGGCAGCGACTAT
>JBDGQU010000050.1:0-11603 GCA_042218715.1 Bipolaricaulia bacterium
AGCGCCGCGTTCGCAACGCGGAGGTCGGCGGTTCGAGTCCGCTCATCTCCACCAGTTACTAGAGTTTTTCGTTTATTTCGTCGATTTTTTCTTCCAGATCATCTATTTTCTTCTGCAGTTCCTGAATGGACTTTAGCATTTGAGGGTCAGGGCCCGATCTTCCTCCCATGCCTCCTCCCATGCCGCCCATCTGGCTCATGATTTGTCCTAATCCTCCCATGCCGCCTCCCATGCCACCTGACATCTCGTTCATTTTCGATTCTAAATCTTCCTGTTCTGACTCCTCACCTTCTGGTTCCTCTTCTCTTTTATCTTCTTCTTCGGTCATATATTTACCTCCAAGTTTTTGAATGTAATTAAAATTAAGATATGTAGACCTAACAATGCAACAGCAAACGGACCTACGAGCAAATTACGCTTCCCATCCACTACCTTCTCCCGGAAGTGGACAGGACGAGTTTAGAGCAGTTTCTGCTATGTTATTTCCGTATTCTTTCACCCTTTCTATGCTATCTGAAACTATCCCCAATAATTGAGCCGTCTGTGGATCGAGCTTCCTCAATGATTTGTCCAGATCGAACAGGTATTCCTCAATTACTTCTCCCTGTGACAGTGCCTCGTTGGCAAGATCAATGTCCCTTTGGGTAAGAGATTTAACCGCCTTATCAACAATGGCGAGAGCTTCGACGGCTGTCGTATTGAAGGCCTCCCTAACATCTTCCGGGAGTTCTTCTTCCAGAGACGGAGAAATACTAGCTATCTTTCTGGCGTGATCAGCTATTCTCTCCAGTTGTTTGGCAGCCGTCTGATAATCGAAGTAGCGGGCTCTGTTTACTTCTTTTCCGTTTCGCTCAACTATCGTGTAAAGCATGACCCTGAACCTTCTCGACAAAGCAAGATAAAGCCTATCCACATCGTCGTCTCTGTCTTCAACGTCTTTCGCTAGTTCGTTGTCCCCTCTCAACATTGCCTGAACTGTATCTTCGAACATCGTGCGGGAGATCTGATATATTCTGGACAAAGTCTCGTTTATCGAAAGCTCAGAAAGATCAGAGAGGTTCCGAATAATTATTTGATTGGAAGATTCCTCTACTATTTCCGGTCCGATCAGAGACTGAGTCGTCTTCCTTATTGTTCCTCTTTGACTCGAAGATATCTGTTCGCCCTCGATTCTAATTACCTCGTAACCCGCTATATAGAGTGATATTATGCTTCGGGTCAAAACCGCACCTTCTTTATCGTCTATCTCGAGTTTTCCGACCTTTTCTTCCTCTTCCAATTTGGTTTGGGGCTGCAGCACCATCGTATTAGGCTTAATACTTACCATATTGACTTCGGTCCCCGGCTCTAGCCCAATTCCTTCAGCCCATGCCTTCGGAAGCGTAACCATAAAAGTTGAACCACCGGTGATCTGAACTTTTCTACTATACACGCTTTCACCCCTAATTACTCAATAAGAGTAGCGAATAATACTTATTCCTCTCCAATATGTATATCAATATAGAAAAATTATACTAATATACATAACCTCTTACCAGGTTTTGGCCAGGAGTTTAAACCAAACCTTGCAGATTCTTAGTACTATAAAACACCGGCTAGAATTTACCAACTTAACTGGAAACTGCCTTATCTATACTTGACGGAATCTTGCCCTATTCTGTAAACTAATAGAGATAATGACGCTATAGAAATCAAGGCATGCGGGGGATAAAGTGCCCAAGTTTTACCGAAAGCTACCATACACTCGATTATTTGTACTTGTTCTTCTAGGGCTAACGTTAGTGATTTTCGCCTTTAGCCGGACTGTTGGGGCTAATAATCACCTCGTAATAAAGACTGAAGATAGAAAACAGACTAGATCCCGAATAGGGTATTTTCAGGGAAATGTTCCGGCAGATGATTTTTACAACTACTACGAGGCTAGACCCAACACAGGATTTGAGAGCCCGCAAAGCTGTCTTGTAATCCCTTACAGAGCCCCCTCAGGGAGAACGAGCCTGATAATTGTAATGGGCGACCCCAGTTCTTCCTATGGAGGTAAAGGTAAATTAAGAATATCCGGGTTATCTCCGGGAGCCAAGCTGTTACTCAGGGACGATCCTGCCAGCGTGGACTCCACGGACGAATATTCCTTTCAACCTCCAACAGCCAACTTCAAGTGGGGCTGGCGTCCCGGTCGTGCCGACGGAGCGATTATCCGTGATCTGGCGGAAACTCCTGAATTGAAGCTCGGATTCGCACTTCTGGAAAACGTTGAGGAAGTACGCATACTAACGGGCAGTCCCGAAACTCAGCGGGTAATGAGCCTAAACCCGAGCGCCAAAATTATCCTGAAGAGCGTGGAAAAAGACCTGACGCCCCCTCAACCTAAGTTCTCAATTCAGGGTATTCCTAGAGTCAACAGCCCTCTAACGTTTGACGCAAAGGATTCGACCGCACCCGAGGGCCAAATAGATCAATACGAATGGGACTTTAACGGAGACGGTCATTTTTCCTACGTATCCCAGAAACCGGTGGCTACTCATTCTTTTCTCAATCCCGGTACCCACGAAGTAACACTTAGGGTAACCGACAATAGGGGGAGAAAGTCAGTAACAAGTAAGAAAATAACCGCCGTGGAATCTCCCTTAAAGGCCGAAAGAGAACTGTCCGCGGGAAAGGTACCGCCCGGTGAAACCGTAAACTGCGTAATTAAAATTACGGCAAGAACGGAACTTTCGGGCATAGGTATTGACGAATCCATCCCCGACGGATGGACAGTAATTCCCGACTCAAACTCTAAAGCCGTATATAAAAGGGCCAAAAATCAATGGGTATTGCCGGTAAAGTTTGAACCCGGCGAGACAGAACAAATCGTCTTTCGGATGAGAGCGCCCACGCGATCTCAACTGAGTTCCGGTGATCTGGACCGTGAAGTGGAACTTACCGGTGAAATAAGCAGTGCAAGCCCAGAGGTGAAAGTCCGAATAGGTGGTGACTCCAACCTTACCGTATCTCGGGACATTGAACCCCTCGTAGCTTTAGCCCACTACGACGTAGACAAAGAAAAACTGGATTTTAGTTTATCTGGCAGGATTTCCGATCTCCAGCTGGAAAAAGCTATTAACGCCTGGCAGAACGAAGTAGAGCTTCCTGGTTTTAAAGAAGGCGTAACATTCCAGTTAATAAAAAAAGCGTTGCTTTATCATCAAAAAGGAGCTAAAACAAGTCAAGAGCTAAGCCGCGTAGGACGGGGCGATCCAAAAGTTTCCCGAATTATATCGACGAAATTACCCGACGACATTCTATTTATGGCTCCGGAGAGTCCCCTGGCGACAGAAAGCAAGATGGCAGTTGAATTCAAAGTTAAGTTAGTAGTAAGGCCCGGAAACAGAACCCTGATGGGGGTAGGTCTGGAAGACGAGTTACCACCTAACTGGGAAGTCGACCCGCTCAGCACGAAAGACCTGGCGTATAAGAATTCCAGAAACCGATGGATAATCACCCGACCTTTACTCCCCGGTGAGGAGTTTACAATTCCTTACAGGGTTCGGGTCCCGCTGGATCAAGCTCCAGGGAGATATAAATTATCCGGGGTCCTAACCGAAGCCTGGTCCGAAAGCACCTACAGAGTGAGGGGAGACAGTTCCCTGGAGCTGAAGAGAAGCCTACCGATAAAACTCGTCATTTCTCGCTGGAGCATCGAAAAGGGGGAACTTGATCTCTCTATGGGGAACTATATATCGGCACCTCAGGCAGAGAAAGCAATAGAACTGTGGGTTAAAAACGAACCCGTCCCCTACACCGAAGGGGAAAAGCTGACATTCGACAAGGTAAAGGAGATCATAGCCCGCCAGCTTGAAGGAAAATCTATAGAAAAAACTTACTAATTATCCGGTCCCACCGCTCAATTCTTTCCTGGTAGGCGTTTTAGCTCGGTTCCATATCCTCCTGAAATAGGTCTCAAACGACTTCACTACAGAGGGTATGTTCTTGATCGCTACGTCCACTTCGATGTTCTTGGAAAGAGAATAATAGGACCAGTTGGTAGAACCGACCAGAACCGATTCTCCATCAATCATTAGGGCCTTGCTATGAGTCGTTACTTGAGGGCTATCGAACTTTACTTGCCTGATCCCTTTACCAAGAAACCAGAGAGCTGTTTCCCTGTTTGACTGATTGATCTTCTTCGACCAGGTATTTACGTCAAGAACTATCCTCACTTCCACGCCCCTATTCCGGGCATCCACCAGAGCTTGAGTCAGTAGATTTGATTTACTCTTTCCAAAATTCGTGTATCGAGTTATTTTAAAAACAACCAGATCAATAGACTTTTCCGCACCTTTTATCAATTTCATAGCCGTATCATAATAGGATCGGGACTTTCCCGTGCTAACAAGGGGTACTATAGACCCTGCCTCCGAGTCCTGGGGGAGGTTGATATTACCTGGAGTTTCCCCCCGCCATAGCGTATCAAAAAACCGCCCGTAAAACCGCCCGATTTTCCCGGAAACCAACTTCAAATTGGCTTGATAGGTTTCTGTATAAGTCGGAAAATTCCAGTTACTTGACCCCAGTAGCACGACTTCTTTGTCAACTATTATAATTTTTGCGTGAGTAGTCACTTTCGGATCGTCAAGCCTTACCGTAAGCCCCCTGTTTCGGAGGTACATAGCGGTCTTCTGGTTAGTTCTGGTCACGTTCTCGGACCAATTACTTTTATCAAGGATTATTCTAACCTTTAAACCTCGGTTCTTTGCATTCACCAGAGCGTCGTAAAGCTGATTCTGGAGACCGTCCGGATACTCCGGGTAGTAATCAGCTGTGGCCATTAAAACACTTATAGAGGACCTGGCTTCTTTTACGGAGTCAATCAATTCATCGTAGTAGGTCCTGTTATTCGGGGTATCGAGCAAAGGTGTAACAGTAACCGGTGTGGAATAGGCAACGAGAGAAAATACAACTGGGCTGAGAATTATCGCTATTGCGACTCCGGACCGGAAATACCAGGTTCTTCTATTCATAATAATATATGTTGAAGTAAACTCGGTCAGATGTAAATACCTGGTCCTCGTCGGTTAGTTAGCAATTTTTCGGGCAAATTGCACAAAACCAATTTATCGAATAACCTTAAAAAGTTCATGATAAAAACTTTAACAATACTCGGTACGAGACCGGAAGCAATTAAACTTGCCCCTTTAATAGACGAACTAAACAATACCGGGGAGATCAGTTCCGTAGTTTGTTCCTCGGGCCAGCACCTGGAAATGTTAACCGGGGCTCTCGAAGTATTCGATATAACCGTGGACTACGACCTAGGTTTAATGGAAAAATCTCAGAGCCTTCCGGGTCTCACAGCACGGGCAATAAAAGGAATAACCGGGACTATAGAAACCGAAAATCCAGACATGGTAATAGTTCAAGGGGACACTACCACGGCGTTCGTCGGGGCTTTAGCCGGGTTTTACGCCAAAACCGACGTAGGACACGTCGAAGCGGGATTGCGTAGCGGCGATAAGCTGGATCCGTTTCCGGAAGAGATAAACCGCCGACTGGCAGACTCTCTTTCGGATCTCTTATTTGCTCCGACAAAAGGAGCCAGATCCAACCTCATTGGGGAAAACTTTCCGAAGGAATCGATTTCCGTAACAGGAAACACCGTAATCGACGCTCTTCTCCGTATTGAAAGTTCCCTAGAGAAAGGAGATGTGCGGCCAAATTATCCCGTCGATATAAGTCGATTTAACGAGGAAAAAAGAAAATTACTTCTCGTGACGGCTCATAGAAGGGAGAGTCTGGACGGTGGCATTGCCAGAATTGCAAAAGCTATAAAAGAGTTATCGGAGAGGTTTACCGAACTCGAAGTCGTCTTCCCCGTACATCTCAACCCAAAAGTTCAACAGACAGTCCAAGAAATACTCGGGAATGAACAACGCATTAACCTGGTGGAACCGGTGGACTACCTAACATTTGTAGGTCTGATGAGGTTCACGGACTTAATCATTACGGATTCCGGTGGTATTCAAGAGGAGGCACCCTCTCTCGGAGTTCCAGTGTTAGTAGCACGAGACAAGACGGAACGACCGGAAGCTTTGGAGGCGGGAACAGCAAAAATGGTGGGAACTTGTACGGAAATAATAGTTCAAGAGGCTAGCAACTTGCTCGAGAATAGGGCAAGTTACGAAGAAATGGCGAATCGAAAAAATCCATTCGGCCAGGGAGATGCGTCGAAAAAGATCGTTAAGGTGATCTTAAATTATTTCAGTTAGAATTAGGACCCCGGTCTTCCCCGAAAAACTCAACCACCCTTTCCGCTACTTTATCAGAAACTCCGGAGACGGTTTTCAACTCCTCCAGTGAGGCTTCTCTTATCCTCTCCACCGAGTTAAACGTATTTAGCAAAACCTTTTTCCGCTTTGGTCCAATCCCTTTAATCGAATCAAGCGAGGACCTAACCGTCCTCTTTTGTCTCAGTCTTCTATGATAGTCGACGGCAAACCGATGAGCTTCATCCCGTACTCTCTGGAGTAACTTAAGTCCTTCCGAATCACGCGAAAACCCTACAGGTCCAGGTTCGCCGGGTCGGTATACTTCTTCGTACTCCTTTGCCAAACCAACTACTGGGATATTGTCCATACTAAGCGACTCCAACACTTCCGTTACAGCACTCAATTGACCTTTACCGCCGTCTATCAGTACCAGGTCGGGAAAACGAGAGAAACTTTCATCTACTTCTACTTCTTCTCCTTCCAAATGCTCATCTTCCATACCGTGCATAAACCGTCTTCGGAGAACCTGTTTGAGCATGCGGTAATCGTCAGGATCCTCTTCCCCTTTTAGATTAAATTTTCTATATTTTCGGTTTTTTGAACTACCGTCCTCGAAGACGACCATGGAACCCACTGAATCCGTCCCGGAGATATTTGATACATCGTAGCCCTCTATCCTATGGGGAGCCGTCCGGAGGTTCAGAACCTCTTTTAACTCTTCAACACCCCGACGCTCAGTGGCCTGTCCGGCTTCGGACCCCGTACTCCTGGTCCCCTTTCGACCGTATCGCGCGTTCCGACTCGCCATCTCGAGAATTCGCTTCTTCTGGCCCCGGACCGGAATTTTGATTTCAACTTTTCCTGACCGGGAATCCTCAAGCCATTTTTCTATGGTGGAGGCGTCGTCGGGCTTCTCTTCTACGTATATTTCCGCCGGTATTACCCTCCGACTCGAATAGAATTTCTTGATGAAACCGTTCAATATAGTGGACGGTTCCTCCCGAGAGGGAAATTCCAGATCGAAGCTATCCTGACCGGTTATTCGGCCCGCACGAACGAAAAACACCTGGATCGTTCCCCGGGCGCCTCCCTCGCTAACCTCTTTTTCCTTTACCGCAAGCGCAATAAAATCTCGATCCAGTTCGTCCGACAACCTCACGTTCTGGTCCCGGGATATTTTTTTAAGCGCTTCAAGTTTGTCTCGCCATTCAGCGGCCTTCTCGAAGTCTCTGCTTTCAGAGGCAAGCTTCATCTTCTTTCGCAGTTCTTCTGCCACTTCACCAATTCTACCCTTAAGTAAATCCCTTATCTTATCGATGGATTCCATGTAACTGTCCCTGTCCGCTTTCCCCGCACAGGGTGCGGGACATAGATCAATATGATACCTCAGACATGGTCGCCTATGACCGTCTTCCGGTTTCCAGCTACAATCTCTGACGGGGAACACTTTCTCGATCGTGTCAAGCGTTTTCCTCATTGCACCGGAATCTATGTACGGCCCGTAGAGTTCACCCGATTCATCTCCTCTCTTCCGGGATACCTTCAACTGGGGAAACTTTTCGTCTGTAAGTTTTATGTAGGGATATCGTTTGTTGTCTTTGAGGAGTACGTTGTACTTCGGTCGGTATTCTTTAATCAAATTCTCTTCCAGAATTAGTGCCTCTACTTCGGAGTCAGTTACTATATAATCTACTTCGTCTGCCTCTTCTCTCAAGTTCTTCGTCTTGACCGAACCGGCCTTGCCGGAATTAAAGTAGCTTCTGACTCTATCACGAAGGGAGGCAGATTTTCCTACGTAGATTACCTTTCCCTTTGACCGTATCATGTAGATTCCCGGCTGTTCCGGAAAATTCTTTACCTCTTCCTTCAATTTCATTTGGTCAGCAATTCTTTTCTTTTTTCGGAGAAAATACCTTCGAGAACGTCTCCCGTAAACGATTCCTCCGAATTAGCTATTTGTTCGGGCGTCCCCTCCGCAATTAGTTCTCCCCCGTGCTTCCCTCCGCTGGGACCGAGGTCAATTATCCAGTCCGCGGTTTTTATCACGTGGGGGTTGTGTTCAATCACTACTACGGTATTCTCGTCATCCACCAACCTGTGAAGAACTTCAAGAAGCTTGCGAATATCCTCCGCGTGTAATCCCGTTGTCGGCTCGTCGAACAGGTAAAGTGTGTGCCCCTTTCTTCGGCGAGACAATTCTCGAGCAAGTTTAATTCTCTGTGCTTCGCCCCCGGAAAGGGTCGTCGAAGGCTGACCGAGCTGGATGTAGCCGAGTCCTATATCTGCCATCGTCTCCAGCTTGTTCTTGATCTTCCCGTGGTTGGCAAAGAAGTGCAGTGCCTCTTCCACGGTCATATCAAGCACGTCGGCGATTGTCTTCCCCCTGTAGGTTATCTGAAGCGTTTCCTTGTTGTATCTTTTTCCGTTACAATCTTCGCAGGGCACGGAAACGTCGGGTAAAAAGTGCATCTCAATTTCCTTATCACCTCGCCCCTTACACTCCTCACAGCGACCACCCTTTCTGTTAAAGGAAAATCTCCCTTTTTCGTACCCTCTCGTTCTCGCCTCCGGGGTTTCTGCAAACAGCTCTCTTATGTATCTGAATACTTTTATGTACGTCGCAGGGTTTGATCGGGGCGTCCTTCCAATCGGTGACTGGTCAATCTCAATAACTTTATCGAGGTGCTCAACACCCTCGATTTCGTCGTGTTCCCCGGGTTTAGCCCCGCTGTTATGGAGTTCCCGTTCGAGCTGCCGGAATAGGATATCGTTTATCAGGGTCGACTTCCCCGATCCCGATACACCCGTTACGCAGTTGAACAAACCCAGGGGGATTCCCACGTCGATGTCCTGAAGATTATGTTCCCTGGCTCCCCGAATCCATAGTTTCTTGCCGGGAGAGTGGCGCCGTTTCCTCGGAATGGGAATCTCCTTTTCTCCACTAAGATACTGGCCGGTTAAAGATTTTTCCTCGGCCAATAGTCCCTCCGGTGGTCCTTCGTGGATCACTTCCCCTCCATTTACCCCGGCCTTTGGGCCCAGCTCTACGACCCAATCCGATTCCATAATGGTTTTTCTGTCGTGCTCTACGACTATCACCGTATTGTCCATGTCTCGAAGATCTTTGAGGGTGTCCAGGAGTCGGTCAACGTCATGTTGATGTAGTCCTACGGTTGGCTCGTCCAGAATATATAGTACGCCCGTGAGACCCGAGCCAATCTGGGTTGCCAGTTTGATTCGATGAGCTTCTCCACCAGATAGGGTCCCCGCTTCTCTGTCCAGCGTGAGATAGTCCAACCCCACGTCCAGGAGGAACCCTAGCCTGGCCTTGATCTCGTCCAGTATCTCCCCGGCTATCAACTTTTCGTTGTCGCTGAGGTTCAATGAGTTGAAAAATTCGTAAGCCCTATCTATCGAAAGAGCGGTTACTTCTTTGATGTTACTTCCGTTGACGGTAACGGCAAGGCTTTTCTGGTTCAACCTTCCGCCACCGCACCGCGGGCAGGGGAGTTTAGCCATATATTCTTCTATCCTCTTTCTACTGCTGCTGGAACTCGAATCCCTGTATTTCTCTTCAAGTTCCTCGATAACTCCCTTAAATTTTCTCCTATGCCTTTTGGTTTGACCTTTACGGTTCGTATAGAGAAAACTTACCTTTTCCTCGTCCCCGTACAGTAACAGATCTACTTTGTCTTCAGAAAGGTCTTCAAGCGGCTCGTCCCTCGGTATATCGTGTTTTTTGCAGAACGCTGAAAGAATAGCCTTTCGCCATTTCCCCGGGTTTTTTCGCCAGGGGAGGATTGCTCCGTCATCGATCGATAGACTCCTGTCAAGTACGAGGTCGGGATCGACTTCCGCCTTCTTGCCCAGACCGTCGCATTCCTCGCAGGCTCCGTAGGGACTGTTAAATGAAAACATCCGAGGCGTAAGCTCGGGTACACTTATTCCACAGTCCGAGCAGGCCTGCTTTTCGCTAAACGTTAGCTCTTCTCCGTTCTTCACCTTAATTATCAAGTTTCCCTCAGCCAGGTCCAGTGCGGTCTCCACCGAATCGGCAACGCGGGAACGAACGCTACTTTTTACTATCAACCGATCTACAACTACTTCTATGTCGTGTTTCACGTACTTTTCTAGCTCAATCTCGTCCTCAAGTTCCCTTATTCTTCCGTCAACTCTTACTCTCAGATAACCTTGATCGCTCAATTGCTTGAATAGGTCCTGATATTCGCCCTTCCTACCCCGAACCACAGGAGCTAAAACGTAAATCTTCGACTCCTCTTCGAGTTCCATTATCTGGTCAATTATCCTCTCGGCTGTCTGGGTAGACAATTCCCTTCCGCAGTTCGGACAATGCGGTGTTCCTACGTGCGCGTAAAGAAGACGTAGGTAATCGTAGATCTCCGTGGCCGTCCCGACCGTGGAACGCGGATTATGACCGGTGGTCTTCTGATCGATAGAAATCGAGGGGGAAAGTCCCTCTATGAAGTCCACGTCAGGCTTCTCCATCTGGCCCAGGAACCTCCGGGCGTAGGCAGAAAGGGATTCTAGATACCTCCTCCTGCCCTCGGCGTAAATGGTGTCGAAGGCAAGTGAGGACTTTCCGGAACCACTCAGACCGGATATTACGATCAAGTTGTCCCTGGGAATTTCCAGGTCTATATCTTTTAGGTTGTGCTCGCCTGCACCTTTTATGGAGATTTTTTTCATGGTTAACTTAATAATTATACTTCAGTAATTTGGAAGGTGAAAGCCCCGCTGAACCCGGATAGAGTAGCTGAAATCGGAACTACAGACTGACTGGAACGTCCGTATCCTTCAGTAAAACCTCACCGGATTTCGTCAATATTATCTTAAGCCCGAAGATATTCACGCCCTCTTTTCGAGCGGATTTCAACTCGCCAACCATCTCCGGTTGAATTTCACCATTCGGCCTAAACCGGTCGCAATTCGGATGAGTAACGATAAAAATTACGTAAGCGGGATGTCCGTTGCTGGAGAGCTTACCCAGCAACTCCACGTGCTCGAGACCTCGGTCCGAAGGAGCATCGGGGTAGCTTGCCCAACCATTTTTGCACGTAACGGCGGACTTTAATTCGACGTAACCCATATTTTTCTCTGTCCTAACGCCGAAGTCAAACCTCTTGCCCTCGACAGAAACCTGACCCTCAACCTCGATTTCCGGAGGAAACCACCCCAGGATCCCCTCCTTCAGGATTTTTCCGAACGCTTTTTCCTGAACGTAGGTATCCAGAAGTACGTACGATCCGTCATCTACTGCTCCGATAACTCTGGCATCAGTTTTTCCGCTTTCCTTCCACTCACAGGCAACGGTCGCTCCAGGGTAAATAAGATCCT
>JBDGQU010000051.1:0-8410 GCA_042218715.1 Bipolaricaulia bacterium
TAGTACTCGTATCCCGCCCGCTGGACGACTCCCTCGCCGTAAAAGTGCTTCACGTTCTCGATCCGGCTCACTAAATCGGCCTCTTCGATAAGGCTCTCCGGTGCCCCCCTCCCGGTACAGACCAGTTCTAGTTCCACCGGTTTCAACTCTAGCAACTCCAAAAACTCCCCTTCTTCGATAAAACCACCGTCGAGGGCGACGTTGACTTCGTCTAAAACCAGAAGATCGTAGTTATCGCCTTCCGAGTGAAAGAATTCCTCGAGATACGAAAGGGCCTCTCTACATTCGGATCGGGCTTCGTCTTCGCTCGTCTCACCGAAGTCGGGATGTTCCCTGACGTAGTTTTTTACGGGGACGCCCAATTTCCTTAATCCGGCAAAAACCCCCCGGGGGAACTGTTCTTCGTTTCCTTTGAAAAAACTGACCAGTTTCGGGGACAGACCGTGCCCTTTCGCTCTAACTATCTGTCCAACAGCGGAAGTCGTCTTACCCTTCCCCTCGCCAGTATGAACGAGAATCTTGCCCGCCCTTTCCTCTTTCAACCCTCTGGAATCTTTCACAATACATCCTCTCCCTTCAACTGCCAGTTTTTGGGAATAGGTGAATGGAACCTTTGACTTCGGACTCTTCGATTTCGACCTCTACTCCAAATACTTCTGAAATATTATCTTTGGTCAGGACTTCCCGGGGCTCGCCAAGCATCCTAACCCTTCCTTCGTCCAGCAAAGCGACCCTGTCGGCATACTGCGCCGCAAGATTCAAATCGTGGATAGCGGCGACGACGGTTAGCCCTTCCACCTTCAAAGACCGAACTGTCTCCATGATTTTTATTTGATAGTTTATGTCGAGACTTGCCGTTGGCTCGTCAAGTAATAATAGTTCAGGTTCCTGAGCTAGTGCCAGCGCAAGAAATACTCTCTGTTTTTCTCCCCCGCTCAATTGGGTCACGTATCGGTCGGTGAAATCTCTCAGATCAGTTACTTCAATGGCTTTGTCAACCGCCCTTAGATCGCCGTCGGAATGCTGCTCAAATCTGTCAAGATGAGGGAATCGACCCATTTCTACAACTTCCCTGACGGTGAAATCAAACCCTACGGTCGTCTCTTGCTGGAGGGCGGCAATCTTGGTGGCAATCTCTTTGATAGGTATCCGGGGGACTTCCTTTCCGTCGAGGAAGACTGTACCGCTGTCGGGCTCCAGGACCCCGCCAATATTTTTTAATAGGGTCGTCTTGCCCGAACCGTTAGGACCGACCACACCGAGAAATTCTCCCTCTCGAACAGGCAAACTCAACCCTTTCAATACGCTATTACCGTTGTAGGAAAACCTTATTTCATCGACTTTTACCTTCATCTCATCCTCCCACCTACAACTTTCTTCCTCAACAGATACAAAAAGAAAGGAGCGCCAAAGAAGGCAGTAATAACACCCACAGGCATTTCGACCGGCTGCATTATCGTCTTTGCCACAACGTCGGTATAGATCAAGAATACCCCGCCACCGAGCCCGGCCGCTGGTAAAAGAATTCTGTGATCGGGGCCTAGAATCATTCTCATAATATGGGGAATAACCAATCCTACAAACCCAATCGAACCGGCAGCAGCGACGGAAACGGCGGTTATCGTGGTTGCCAGACCAAGCAAAGTCTTTTTCACGATCTCGGGCCTGACACCGAGATGGGCAGCCGCGCTCTCTCCTAGAGCCAGGGCATTCAAGTCTCGACTCCAGGCAAAAATTATCCCCGCTCCGAGAGTCACGACCGGTAACAATATCTTGAACAACGTCCAGCTCGACCGCCAGAGCCCTCCCATCATCCAGAACAGGATCCTGTGTTGCTGATAGGGCCCGGCGATAAATATGAGTGCGGTAGTAATCGCTGAAAAAAGTGACGAGAGGGCCACACCGGCCAGGATGAGCGTGTAGGACGAAGACGAGCCTCGACTCCAGCTTATCCGATAAACCACTGACACCGCAGTAAGGGCACCAATAAGTGCCCCAAGGGGAAGGGCAAAGCTTGAGGTAAATCCGAGAACGACCACGGTTGCCGCACCCGCCGAACCTCCGCTCGCGACGCCGAGAATATAGGGAGTCGCAAGGGGATTCCTGAATATTCCCTGCATGACGGTTCCAGATAGAGCCAGGGAACTACCAACTAATAACCCGGTTAGAACCCGGGGCAATCTTAAATTGAAAATTATGGTTTGAAAATTATCGGGTAGACCGGAGAACTCCAGCCAGGGAAGTTCGTTTGTTAGAATGAGCAAACTCCTGCCCAGCGGTATCCCTACTGGTCCAATAGCGACACCTACCAGGAATGCAAAACCCAGGAGTACGAACAGGAAGAAAAAGGTCACTTTTGGCTTTGCCCTATTCATGTCCCGTTAAAAAAGACATTTGCTGAAGCTCTCCGGCCATTCATTGACTATCAGAGGTTTACTTCTTCATCGTATATTTTTTCAAATAAGTTTATTGCCCCGTCGACTATCTTTGTTCCGGGCTGGTTTATCATTGAGACCTCAGCCTGGGAAAGCACCATTACGTTACCTTCCTCTACTGCTTTGACGTCCTTGAGCCCGACCTCATTTTTTAAATTATCAGCCGACAATCCCGAACCCTCGGTAACAATGATGAGTTCCGGATTTCTTTTGATTATTTCCTCCGCGCTTACCGGTTTGTAAGAAGAAAGGTCACTAAAAACGTTGTTCAGGCCGGCCATTTCCAGTACCCGACCGACAAAGGTATTTCCTCCGACCGTATACATGCGCTTGCTAATCGTATAAAACGTCTTTTTTTTCTCTTCCAGACCGGATACCGCTTCATCCAATCGGACTTCTTTGTAAACCATCTCACCAACGATCTTCTGAGCCCGATCCCTGGTCCCGGTTAAATAACCTATTTCCAGAATTGACTCCTTAACGTCGGCAATATCTTTGCTTCCGGCAGCGTAAATTGGAGCTCCCAGACTTTTCAATCTACTAATTGAATCTTTTTGAGCCGAAGCACCAACTATTACAAGGTCGGGGTTTAGGGCCGCGACTTTTTCCAGAGATGGTTTAAACCCGCCAATCTTTTTCTTTTTCTCCGCTTTTGCCTGGAGATCGGGAACGTAAGACAGGTATTTCGTCAGAGCTGGCACGCCTACAAGTCTATTACCCAACCCGAGATCAAGTGCGATCTCCGTAGTAGAAACTATCGTAGTGACTACCCTTTCCGGACTACCGGAGAGCTTAACTTTCCTTCCCAGTCCGTCCGTAACCGTTTTCGTCGAATCCCCGTAACTCAAACTAACCATAAACAGTCCAATTAAAAGTGCTATCCCTAGAATTAAAGAAATTCTTTTCATTTAGGTAACTACCTCCTAAAAGTAGAGAAAAGCTTACCTCGGTGGGATACGTTATCCCACCTGGTTAAACATTAGTTTAACGTCAGCACAGGGACTTTTCAACAACGGAAAGAAAAGTGTTCAATTTTTCGATCCGGGCAAATGGTCTACTCCGGTCTGGAACTTAATTAGGTTTTCAAGGGAACTTACCAACCGGACAAAAGGTATTTTAAGGTCCTTAGGTAGTCCGATTTACGTTTCTACGCCTTGGTTTCTCCTTGAAAACGGAACCAGCGTACACTATCATCTTCTAAAGAAAGTGAACACCTTCACGTGCTCCTCGGGGGGCAAGCGCCAACGAACTTTATCGGAAATGGAATGGAACCGGCTTACACCCGAGGAAGGTGTAATATTTCAATCCGTCCGGACCGTGACACCAATAATTGGGAGGCAATATGAAAGCCATCGACAAAAGCGATTTCAGTGAATTTGTAGACGACTTGATCGAAAATGACGACAGGGAGGTAGTGGGGGTCCAGGAGAAAGGAAACAAATTTGCATTCAACCCTCTCCAATCGGCTAAAGATCTAAGGCTTGATTACGACGTAACGATCCTCCCACCAAAAAAGTATTTCATGCCCCAGCGCGAAACCCTTGTCGAGTATAACATCGAGGAGGGTGAAACCACACCGGTAAACCGGGTCATCCCCAGGATAATTTTTGGTATCCACCCCTACGACTTAGTGGCGATAGAGCAGATGGACAAGGTATTCGAAGATACTCACGAAGACCCTTATTACCTTGAGAAAAGACGTCAGTCCACTTTAGTCGGAGTCAATATGGTTAATGTCTCCGATCGGTCCTTCGCCGACACTATGGGCACCGCTACGACGGACAGTGGTTACGACCTGATGCTCACCGATATCGGAGAGAGGTACGCGGTAGAAATTGGCTCTTCAAAAGGCAGTACACTCCTGGAAAAGGCAGAAAGTGCAGCCGAGGACGTAACGCCCGAGGAAATAAGCAAGGTCAAGCAGTACAAAGAAAACCTACCCAAAAAGTTCAAAACTGACGCAAAATTTGATCCCTTTGAATTACCTTTTTTGCTCAAGGAATATTACGAAAAGGACGAATTCTGGAATAGGAACTCGGAAGACTGTCTCAGCTGCGGTACGTGTAACCTCGTCTGCCCCACCTGTTACTGCTTCGACGTAAAGGACATCAACGATATTTCTCTATCCGAAGGGGAGCGACTGAGAACCTGGGACGGGTGCATGCTCGAAGCATTTGCCGAGGTGGCAGGGGACGAAAACTTCAGGGAAGAAAAGGCTGCACGGTATCGCCATAGATATATGAGAAAGGGAAGGTACATGTACAACCGGTTTGGCGACATTGCCTGTGTCGGTTGCGGCAGGTGTTCGGAACAATGCCTTCCCGACATTGCCGACCCGGTCGATATATTTAACCAAATGAAGGAGGGAGCATCATGAAAGACAGTCACCCCGCTAAAGAAGCTAAGATCATGAATCCCGAAGAGTCACTATACAATCCCCAGAAGGCAAGAATTATTGGAGAACGACAGATGACTGCGGACACTAAACTATTCGAGCTCGAATTGGAAAACGGGGAAAGACTGAACCAGGATCCTGGCCAATTCGTTGAGCTGTCGATTCCGGGCGTGGGTGAGGCCCCGATATCCGTTACCTCTTCCCCTACTCGTGGGCTGGACTCTTTCGAACTCTGTGTCAGAGCCGTCGGCAACGTAACTAACGCCCTGCATAAAAAGAAAGTAGGGGACACCGTAGGAATTAGAGGTCCGTTCGGGAACGGATTTCCAGTAAAGGAACTCCAGGGGAAGGATTTGTTATTTATCGCCGGTGGTCTGGGAATCGCTCCCCTAAGGTCACTGATCAACTATACGCTGGACAGAAGGGACGAATTCAATATTTTGAATATTTTATACGGTTGTAAAAGACCCTGCGAACAAATGTTCGAGGACGAAGTAGACCACTGGGCTCGACGACAGGATATCTATCACGAAACAACGGTGGACTTCTGCCCCGATAATGTCTGCTGGGGCGGTAACATAGGAGTAATTACGGAGCTAATACCCGGCGTAGATATCGATCTGGACGACACTTATGCCATAGTGTGCGGACCCCCGGTAATGTACAAATTCGTTCTGGAGGAACTGGACAAGAAAGAATTACCCCACGACCAGATTTACCTTTCCCTGGAAAGGAGAATGAAATGCGGCCTCGGAAAGTGCGGCCACTGTCAGATAAATGGCGCCGAAGAAGTTCTCTACGCCTGTCAGGATGGCCCCGTATTCAATTACGAAAAAGTAAAAGGCTTTGAGGAGGCCATATAATGAAACCCAAGGTAGCTTTCTTTGACTTCGCAAGCTGCGAAGGAGACCAGTTACAGGTGGCCAACCTCGAAGAACAACTTCTTGATTTGCTGGAAATAGTCGAAGTCGTTAACTTCAGAGAGGTAATATCTCAGAAATCGGACGACTACGATATAGCTTTCGTAGAAGGCTCTATCGCCTCGGATCACGACCGGGAGAGATTGGAGGAGGTAAGAAAAGAGGCGGACTTATTGGTAGCTCTAGGTTCCTGTGCCGCTATTGGAGGAATAAACTCAATTCGAAATTCCCAGAATCCAGAGGAAGTAAAGCGAAGAGTTTACGGAGACAAAGCGGATAAAATTGAAGCCTGGGACGAAGCAAAACCGGCCGACGCGGTGGTAGCCATTGACCATTACGTTTATGGATGCCCGATAGACAGGGATGAATTCGTGCACGTAGTAGAGTCACTGGTTCAGGGAAAAGAGCCGAACATTCCCACTTATCCGGTATGTGTTGAATGTAAGATGAACGAAAACGTCTGTGTTTTCACCCGGAACGGGGGAAGAAAAAGCATATCTTCAGCCAACAGAGAAGTCCAGGTACCAGGAAGTTCCAGGGTAGAACAGGGACCATTCTGCCTCGGTCCAGTAACTCGCGCCGGCTGCAACTCGAAGTGCGTTAACGAAGGTACGACTTGCTGGGGGTGTCGGGGACTGGTGGACAACCCCAACAATAATGCTCACAAAAAGGTTCTGGATAAACACGGACTGACAGTAAAGGAAGTAATAAATAAATTTAACCTTTACTTTGGCTGGCAACAGGAGGAACGAGAAAATGAGTAGCGAAAAGATAAACGTCGATGTAGAATACCTCACTAGAGTGGAAGGGCACGGCAACATAAAGGTTAACGCGAAGGACGGTCGGATAGAGAAATGTGAGTGGCAGGTCATCGAAACTCCTAGATATTTCGAATCAATGGTAGTCGACCATAGCTGGAAGGAACTTCACCACATAACCTCGCGAATCTGCGGCATCTGTTCTATCGGTCACACGCTCGCCTCATTAAAAGCAACGGAAGCCGCCATGGGACTAGAAGTATCGGACCAGGACGAGTTACTCAGGAAGCTAATCCTTCACGCGGAAAACGTACAGAGTCACGTCCTACACCTCGGCTATCTTGCCCTGCCCGATTTAATGGGTGAAGGTTCCGTCATACCACTTGCTTCCTCTCACCCGGAAGAGCTAAAGACAGTAATCAGGCTACATAGACTGGCCAACGAAATGTCAGACATGATAGGCGGAAGAACGACCCACCCGCAGAGGCTTATTCCCGGCGGGTTCTCCAAGATTCCGGAAGAAAAGGAGCTTACCGAGCTGAAAGGTAGACTGAAAAACTCGTTCAACGACCTAATGGCGGTAGCGGATTTATGTGAGGAGAAAGCCGACAAATTTCCGGACTTCAGCCGAGAAACAGAATTCATCTCTCTGACCAACGAAAACGAGTACGCTCTTTACGACGGCCAGGTCCGGTCCACGGACACGGGGATATCCCCCGTCGTCGATTACAAGGATATCACCAACGAATTCGTGGTCGAACAATCTACGGCGAAGTTCGCCCGCAACAACAGGCAATCGTACATGGTCGGGGCTCTGGCCCGGTTAAATAACAACTACGATCAGTTATCCCCTATGGCAAAAGGAGTGGCGGAAAGATTTAACCTTAAACCAGTTAACCACAACCCCTACATGAACAACATAGCCCAGCTGGTCGAAGTAGTCCACAGCGTTAGAGACTCCATCAAGATAATCGATAAATTACTTGAAGACGGACTAGAACCTCAGGATGATTACTACGAGCCGGAAGTTGAAGTAAAGGCGGGCAGAGGTGTCGGTGCAGTCGAGGTACCCAGAGGCGTTTTGTTTCACGATTATACATATGACGAGGAAGGAACATGTACTGCCGGTAACTGCGTAATACCGACCAACCAAAATCACGCAAATATCCAACGGGACATGGAAAAACTGGCACCGAATTTAATAGACGCGGGTAAAGGGGAAGACGAAATCGAACTAAGTCTGGAAATGCTGGTCAGGGCTTACGACCCCTGCATTTCCTGTTCGACACATCACCTGGATGTGGAGTTCTTAGACTGACCTTAAGGAGGATAGTGAGTAAACTAGGTGTACTGGGTGTTGGCAACACGCTAAAGGGCGACGATGGAATAGGGGTGGAGTTGGTAAACCGCCTTAACGTGGAAGATTTTGCCGGTGAAGTAGAATTTCACGAAGTCGGGACCTCCGGATTAAATATCGTTCATTACCTAAAGGGCTTCGATAACGCCATAATTGTAGATGCCCTAAGAAGCGAAGGGGAGCCCGGAAATTCTATCTTCTTTCGACCCGACGAGGTCGACAACAGCATAAAGATCAGAAGCACTCACGACGCGAACCTGCTGGAAGCAATCGACCTGTCGGAGACTTTAGGCGAACGGCCGGAAGAGATATTGATAATGGGTATTATACCCAAAGATATGTCCCTTGGAGACGAACTCTCCCCGGGGTTAAAGGAAAAGTTGCCGGAACTGGAAGAAAAGTTAAGGAAAAAAATTAATTCATTACTGGAAGGGGAGGGCGAAGGTTCTTCATCCTCTTGATTATTATACAGGATTTTCTTAATTGACCCAGGGAAACTACGAGATGTAGTGAACCCTCGAATGGCTCTTAAAACTAGCCCTAGC
>JBDGQU010000052.1:0-15765 GCA_042218715.1 Bipolaricaulia bacterium
AAAAATACGGAACTGACCACGCTCAGGGCTACCATATCGGAAGACCCCAGCCTCTGCGGAGTCTTTTTTAACAAATTGGGTAAGGCCCGCTAGCCGAGAACAGAGAGCGGCGTTCCAATTACGCTTCATGGTTTGGCCGGCCTTCACATCCTAACTTACTCCCACAGAGGCTAGATAATAAGCAAGACCATCTCTATAAGTAAAAAGCCCGTAAATAAGGAAACAAGGGAATTTTCCAAACTGAAAGGGTAGTAAGATGGGGATATTTTGCTCAATCTTTCCTTAAAACCGAACAGAGTCACTCCCCCCACCAGTGGAATGGCAAGGTAGACGATCAGGTGGTGGGGGCTCAATAACTTTACCACTTCCGTACTACCCAAAATAATCCAGGCTAGAAAGCCGGACAACCCAACGGCCACTGCAAATACAACCACCGAAAAGTCCTTCTCCTCAGCGCCAACAGTCCGGGCTTCAGCAATCAACGCCCAGTCAAGTTTCAGGGTATATAGAGCCGTTCCAAGACCGATGGCTAACATCGCCAACCAGACCCACCCCTGGTTCACCTGCTCGACGAGAAGGGTCTTGCTAAAGTACTTACTGAAGGGAGGAATCGCCATTAACGAGACTGAGCCGACTAACAACCCCATCTTGCTGGTCCAGGGAACCGAGAAATCCCCTGTTCGATCGATATTAACTGCCCCGACATCTGCTGCACCTACTGATAGGAAAAGCAAGCCCTTGAATAGTCCGTGGAAAAATAAGTGGAGCGTAGCAGCCAGAATCCCGGCCGGAGTTCCGATACCGATACCGAGCAGGATGTAACCCACCTGGGAGATCGTCGAATGGGCCAGAATTTTCTTCGGTTTATGGCTCAGAAGGGCGAATGCCGCACCCGCAATACCGGTCAGGGCACCGAGCACCAACAACAACTGGCTCCGATTAATCAATTCAGAAACCCGTATGAGCCCAATAAGGCCGGACTTTATGGCCATGCCCGAAAGAAGTGCGGATACAACCGTGTCGCTATAGGAGTGGGCGTCGGGCAGCCACATACTGAAAAGAAAAACCCCTCCCTTAACTGCCAGCCCGGTCAACATGAGTGAGAGACCCAGAGAAACGGGTAAATCGGCTCCGCTATCCAGGACCTGGACCAATTCTCCAATGCCAAGATGTCCCCCGACCCGGTAAACGAGACCCAGGCCGATCAGGTAAAGACTCATTGCCAGAGAGGAAATTACCAGGTATTTGGCTCCGGCGTAAATCTGATAAGCTTTGCGCTCGTAGCCGATCAACAGGATGGAAACAAGGGACATGAATTCTATCGTGACGTAAAGGTTAAATAGATCGTGAGAAAACCCAAGGGAAAACGTAGAGGTCAAAAGGAAGTTATACAGGCAGTAGAATACTCCTTTTTTCGACCCCCGAAGGTAAATCAGTGTAAAAAAATTTAAGAGAACGACCAGACAAACAAACAAGAGAGTAGTCTGGTCTACGACGATCTCTATCCCCAGAACTCCCCACTCGCCCAACGTACTGACAACCCTTCCCGAACCGAGATAGGTGGAGATACCCAGAGACGCACCCGTCGCGGCCCCCGCCCAGCCAAGCAGACTGAACCAGAACCTATAACGGCTGAATAACAGGCTCATAATCCCCGCGGAGAGGTAAGAGCCAACTCCAACCAGCAGCGCGGTCACGACTTTTCCTCCTCGAACTCCTGTCTCACGAAATCCTCAATCTTTAACAGATCAAGGGTGTGATAACGTTTCACCAGAACCATCGTGAATAGGAGCGAAAGGGCAAGAACCCCAAAATTGATGACGATTGAGGTGAGGACCAGAGCCTGAGGCAGAGGATCGGCGTATTGAAGTCCGGGTGCCGGATCGATCGGTGCCCTATCCCCCGGGCTGTAAACAACTAAGACGAAGAAAAGAATTGTCGCAGTATTTACGATATTTAGACTCAGGAGTTTCATCAATAGATTACGCTTCATTACCAGTCCAATTACCCCGATACAGACTATAACAACCGCTATCGCAGATGCCAGAAAGCTAGAATTCATACTTCTCCTCTATGTTTTACGAAAAAGTGAAGTATAGCCCACGTACCAATGAATACCTTCAACCCGATAGAAATATTAACCAGGGTAATAACGCCAAATCCCGGCAGACCTCGGTAAACCCTACCAGGGAAAATTGACCCCAGAATTACTACCAGAAGTGCCAAAAAGATCACGAAGTACTCGACTCGTTTCATGGAATTCTCGCGAAACTTCCCCCCGATCTCTTCGGCCCCCCTCGCCAGAGCGAGTAGAAGGATGCCAGTACCACTTATCACGCCACCGGCAAACCCCCCGCCCGGTCCCAGATGGGCGCTAAAAGCAAGGTAGATCCCAAAAACGGCGATAATTGGATACAGGAAGGAAGCCGACGCGGAAACCACGTGAGACTCGACCAGACTGCCTTTTCCGGTCTTCAGAGAAGGCTCCAGGTCCGAAAACACCGTTATTCCCAGAACGGCCGTGGCAAAAATCAATAATTCGAACAAGGTATCGTAGAACCGGTACATTCCGTAAACCCCGAAGACGGCATTGTCGACATTTGGAAATTCAAAACTGCTATCCAGATAGCGGCCTCCCACCCGGGCAATACCCGGACCTTCCCCCACAAGGAGAGCTCCGATAGTTAGAGCTCCAAATATGGATATAACGAGCACGACGTAGACGGCTTTCACGGACCTAGGATGGTTACCCAAAGCGATCACCGAAAGTATTCCGACAACAATTCCTCGATTTCTCCCGTTCTGGCTAGCTTTTCCAGATAATCGTTCAGATCGTCCAGAAGCTCTTCTTCTCCGACGGAAGTTGCGAACCCGTATTCTATTTCCGCCAGGGTAACTATCTCGCTTTTATCCCTCAGAGGAGTATTGACCCTGTACAAAGCGTTCGACATCCGGCCGGAATCGGTAATAAATCCACTAATACGTCCTTCATTATAGGCTTTGACCATCTCGTCCAGAGAGCCGAACCGGGTTAAACTCGCTTCGTCCACCTCGATGAGGTCGGAAAATTCGGACTCAACCAGAGTTCCAACTTCGACTTCGTCCGGAGTGGGTTTGGTGATCTTCGCGAGCTGTCCCTGGTTGTAGCCATTTGAGTTGGTTAACCCCTGCTGACCCAGGTGTCCCGGAAAATAGGCTCCTGCTATTAAATCAGCCCTCCTACCCCCGATTAACGATGTCAGTTCCCGATGCCCCACGAACTCTACCTCCAACTCGAGGTTAATTTTCTCCGCAAACCCCCGCAATATATCCAGCTCAGCCCCCTGTAGCTCGCCTTTCTCCTGGAACAGGAAGGGCGGAACCTCTTCTGCGATCACGTGTAGCTTTCCCTGGTCACTTAATGCCAGCACGTAAATAAACGTTACGAAAGCGACTCCGATTGCTCCCTCCGTCACGGCGACGTCCGGGGCTCCTATCAAAAAATAGATAACCGAACTTACCAGGCTGAATACTCCGAGGAGAATTACCGCGTTCAGCAATCGGGTCTGGAGCAATACGGTGATTGACAGCCCAAGGAGGAGTAAGCTGAAGAGTATCAGCATGGCTTAATCCTGTTCACCCTGATCTCCCGTCTGGCTCGGCTCGACTTTCGAAAGAAATGCCGATTTGGCTATCGAGTGGGTTATAATCGGACCGGTAACGAAGAAGAACAATACCATAAGCCCGAGGAATGAATCCGAAACCTCGAACCCGTTTCGAAAGATAAAACCGACAAGGACGAGTACCACTCCAACAGTATCGGAGACGCCACTGGCCTGTAACCTCCCGTAAATATCCGGCAGACGAGCAATCCCGATTGACCCGATTAGCATTGCAGCCAGCCCAAGATAAATAAGGAAGGCGGAAAAGAGATTCATCATATTTCGCGCTCGATATACCTCCCAATTATCACGATACCAAGAAAACTAAGTACGGCGTAAATCAGCGCCAGATTTACAAATACCGATCTATCCCCCAGTATGCCCTCTATCACCAGAAGTATGACTATCTTCGCCGTAACGGAACTATAACCGAGAAGGCGATCGAGTACGGTAGGGCCGTAAAAAAGCCGCGATAGCGTGAGTGCCAGGCTTATTCCCACCACAATTTCAATCGAAATTCGGAACATTGTTTATCCCAGTAGCTCGATTAGAGGTTCTTCGGACGTCGACCGAATTCTCTCTACGAGAGTTTCGTAATCGTCCCTATCCTCAAGGTCAAGGTGGTGAATATACACCAGGTCTTTCTCGGAGAGTATGCCTATGGTTATCGGCGTTAGTGTTATGGAATTCAACAGAAGAAGCTTACCGAACCCCGACTCCAGATCAGTTTCGTAAGCGACTATCTTTCCTCTTACTTCTCCGGTTAAAATAAGGTAACATGTCAAAACTGTCGTCGTACCGATCTCAACAACCAGCAAGGAGAAGAACTTGATCCACAGCAGGGGACGAGCGAGAGATCGTAGGGGAATATCTATCTTCAGATCAAAAATCCCGTATAAGAACACAACCAGCCCGGCTACAAGAACCCCGCTCACTATAATTATTGGACCTACCCCGCCAAATAAAACCAGCCAGAGCAGAAAAAGTAACCCCTCACCTAAAAGGAGCGCCAAAAAAGTCTCCAAAAAGTCCCATATCTTGTTCATACCTTTATTATAGGGAGGAAGGTGGGATAAATCGAATCAATAAGGTCGGGGCCGCGGATAACTCGGATTTACACTTAGACAATTGAATTAAGGTACCAATTTGACGTAAATAATATTCTCCTGTATAATAATTTGAAACGTTTCAACTGAACCGTGAAACGATCAATTCATGGCTAAAAAAGAGTCGCAAAATAACAACGTGACGATCAAAGACGTCGCCGATAAAGCGGGAGTAGCCGCTTCCACCGCTTCCATGGCCTTAAATAACAAGCCAACGATAAGCTCGGAGACCAAACAAAAGGTACTTAAGGTCGCAAACGACCTAGGGTACCATCCTACGGCAGCGGCCCGCGCACTTGTAGACGGCAAACCGAGCAACCTCGGGATTCTGATACCCGTAAAAGTGGATAGTCTTTTCTTTTCCAGCGGTTTCTTCCAGAAACTTATCGCCGGGATGAACAAAGCGGCCAAGGAAGGAGGCAACATGATCTCTCTCCAGGTCGTAGAAACCAGGGACGAGACAAGAAGGGTAATCAACGAGGCCTACCGAACCAAGAACGTCAGCGGGTCAATAATAACTCATCCAACCCAGGATATGCCTTATCTGGACGTAATAGAAGAAATTAACTACCCCGTGGTATTTCTGGGCGAGCCACCGAGGGATTTCCCTTATGTAGACAACGATAACTACGGAGTGGCGAAGCTCGCAACCGAACATATGCTGGAACACGGACACGAAAGAATCGCCTTCCTGGGAGGCCCCAGATCACTGATTGCCACTGAGTCCAGACAACGAGGTTACCGGGCTGCTCTGGAACAGGCAGGGATTGAGGTACGTTCCGAACTAATATGGCACTCCCGTCATGCCGAACAAAAAGCCTATCAGGAAGTAATCAATAAGAAAGGAAAACAAGAATATACAGCCATATGCATCTCCGTCGAGGAACAGATGGCCGGCGTATATCGTGCACTTAGAGAACTCGGTAAGTCAGTACCGGAAGAAGTGGCCCTGATAACGATCGGGGATTCACAGCTTGCACAGCACATGAATCCGAGCACGACCACTCTCGATCTTCATACAGAAGAACTTGGCTACCTCGCAGCAAAGAAACTAAGCCGAATAATAGCCGGAGAAAAAGAAAAAGGAAAGGAGATCATCGAGGCAGAATTGATAAAAAGAAAATCTTGCGGCTGTAAGGCCAGCCAATGGGGGTGATATTTCACATTAAAAGTGAGAAACAGGACGGCCTAAATCAATTATTCATTCCCCACCAAAAGGAGGGACGAAGATGATAGACAAAAAACTCATATCATTGACGATCTTAACTTTAGTATTAGGAATTGGGCTTGTCTTTTCCGGAACGTTCGTGGCAGTTGGGCAGGAGAAAATAACTTTCGCGACCAGTTTCGGCGGTCACGAACTTGATGTATTCAAGAACTTGATGAAACGATTTGAGGAAGACACGGGAATAAAGGTAGAGGTCCAACCCGTAAGTCGTAACATGAAAACAGCCCTTGGATCACGAGTAGCCGGGGGGAACCCACCGGACATGGCCAACGTGCCGAATCCCGGTCTTATGAATAACTTCGCGCGCCAGGGTGACCTTGCTTCTCTAGATTGGTTCAAAGAAACCGAACTTGCCGACAAGATGGCCGGTGGTTTTATCGGATCCGGTTCCTATAAAGGTACACTATACGGAGTTGTCCCCGGAGCGAGCGTCAAGAGTCTTGTCTGGTATAACAAAAACGTCTTCGAGAAAGAAGGCTACGAGGTTCCCGAGACGTTCGGCGAACTACTCAGACTCCAGAACGAGATGGTTTCGGACGGTTACACACCCTGGACACTTGGACTGGAAAGCGGTGCCGCCACCGGATGGCCCGGTACTGACTGGATAGAGGACTTAATGCTCCGCTCGGCCGGACCGGACGTTTACGACAAGTGGGTTAACCACGACATTTCGTGGACCGATCCTAGAGTTGCCCAAGCATTCCGATTATTCGGCCTATTTGCAAACAACGACATGCTGATGGGTGGCCGTAAGGCGGCTCTTACGATCAACTTCGGTGATTCGGCTCAGTACATCCTGCCAGGTGAGGGTCAGGACAAACCCAGAGCATTAATGCACAGGCAGGCAACGTTCATCCAGGACTTCATCAAAGACGCCCGACCAGATGCAAAAGTCGGCGAGGATTACGACACTTTCATCTTCCCCTCATTCGGTAAAGGGTCTCCTCCGATTCTTTTCGCAGGTGACCTGTTCATAGCGTTTAACGACAGTCCTGAAGTACGAAAACTTATAAAGTACTTCGCCTCGGCCGATATCCAAGAAACCTGGGTGAAGAAGAATCCCGGTCGTCTGGCAGTTAACGTAGACGTTCCGCTTTCCGCATATCCGAACGATACCCTCAGAAAAGCGGCAAAAGCTCTGAAAGAGGCAGAAACGGCGCGGTTCGACGGATCTGACTCCATGAATTCTGCCGTCGGATCAGGTAGCTTCTGGACTGGCGTTGTGAATTACGTCCAGGGCTCGAAAACATTGAACCAGGTTCTAAAAAACATCGAGAAGAGCGCCGACGACGCATACGAATCTGGCCAAGCAACCGACTAATAACTCAGAATTGATCAACGAAAGGCGGGGGTCCTCCCCGCCTTTCTTTCTCTTCGGGAGGATCAACAATGAGAGAACGAAATTTAGTCTCCTGGCTATTCGTGGGACCCGCACTATTGGTAGTAGGTTTTTTCTTATTTTACCCTACCATCATAACTACCTATACGAGCTTCCTGGGAGAAGTGAATATGAAGGGAGCTTTCCCAACTGGGAATTTTGTTGGCGTTCAGAACTACGTACAAGTTTTGACCTCAACTGACACCCTTATTGCCTTCCGTAATACCATGCTCTGGCTCGTTGTAATGACAGCTTTCACTGTGGGATTCGGACTTATTTTGGCTGTCTTGCTCGATAGGGTCAAATACGAATCGATCGCGAAGTCACTCATATTCATGCCCATGGCTGTCTCCTTTACGGCGGCCTCGATAATCTGGAAGTTTGTCTATGCTTACCGACCACCTGGCTTTACTCAAATAGGTCTGTTGAATTCCCTTTTGGGTGCAATAGGAAGTTTTGCTTCCCGACCCGGAGTGAATGCGGCCCTTCACAGTATGTTTGCCATCTTTGGTATCACTGCAGCAGTTTTTGCTCTACTGGCCCTGGGTAAAGGCCTGTGGAAGTCTATAGGAGTTTGGAAACACGAGGACCGAGTCACCTGGATAGCTGGGGCAGTAATAACTGGGCTGGTTTTGATAGGAGCCTGGTGGATAATTGGATTCATGAGTATCGGACAGGGCACTACGCCCCTTGGGATCGCGGCCCAAGTATTGATGTACCTCGGGCTCGTGAGTTTGGGATTAGCGGCTATTAGAGACAGTTCTTTCGGCCCCCCGTTAATGGGTTCATTACTTTTGTTAGGCATTGTTGATTTCATGCTTTCGCAAATAGGTTTCCAGCCGACAACCTGGCTACTGGAGAGACCCTGGACAAACAACCTGGCGTTGATCGTCATGGGTATATGGGTCTGGACCGGTTTTGCAATGGTGATGCTATCGGCGGCTTATAAGGGCATCCCACAATCAATGCTGGAAGCAGCCAGGGTAGACGGTGCAAACGAACTTCAGGTGTTCTGGAACGTTACGATACCTTATATGAAAACAACTATAATCGCCACTACTACAACCATCGTGATATTTGTGCTAAAGATATTCGACTTCGTCTGGGTAACGACAAACGGTGAGTACGGCACTGACGTCTTGGCAAGTTTGATGATTAGAAAGATGTATAGCTTTTACAATTACGAGGCGGCAAGTGCCATAGCGGTAGTCCTATTCGTTCTCATTTTCCCATTCGTGATAATTAATATCCGGCGATTTCAAAGCAGGGAGGAAATACGATGATCCGGAAAGCCTTAAATATCTTCTCGCGGATACCATTACACGTGGTAATTATTGTTCTGTGTATAATTTGGTTTTTACCCACACTGGGAATACTCGTGAGTTCATTCAGACCGGCGAGCGATATAATGAATTCAGGCTGGTGGACTGTTTTTCTCGATCCGGCAAGTGCCGAGAATTACACGATAGAAAATTACATTAACGTGCTCTTTGGTAACAACATATGGCGGTCTTTTTTGAATAGTTTCATAATTTCCGTACCGGCCACTGCTATATCATTATTTTTTGCCGCTTTGGCGGGATACGCCTTCGCCTGGCTTCAATTCCCCGGGCGTAACGTGCTATTTCTAATTATAGTCGGGCTAATCGTGGTTCCACTTCAGATGACTTTTATCCCGATTATAAAAATATATTCTTCAACAGGTATATACGGAAGTTACGTTGGGATATGGCTCGCTCACGCGGGATACGGCATGCCGTTGATGATCTACATGATGCGGAATTTTATGGGCGGACTGCCTAAAGAACTGTTCGAGTCGGCTTTCATCGACGGAGCTTCGGTATGGACTGCATTTACCAGACTGGTAATACCGTTGTCATTACCAGTTATAGCATCTCTGGCGATATTTCAATTCCTCTGGATCTGGAACGACTTGATAGTTTCCTTAATTTACATGCCGGACCCGTCCAAAGCACCTATAACTTTGAAAATTGCCAATTTAGTCGGTTCTCAAGGCCAATCCTGGCATCTTTTGCTACCGGCTGCTTTTATTTCGATGATCGTTCCCTTGATAGTATTTTTCTCTTTGCAAAGGTACTTTGTCCGCGGTCTGACCGCAGGAGCGGTGAAGGGTTAATTTAACCAGAGGCGATTTTATTGTTTATCGGTTTTCTGAACCCCCAGGGTAATTTTGACCCCGAGGACAGTTACTGGATGGAACACCCGGATTTCGGAGGGCAGCTCGTTTACGTAAAAGAAACTGCTATTGCTCTTGCCGATATGGGTCATCGCGTCGATATCCTCACGAGAAGGATAGTCGATCCGGACTGGCCCGAGTTCTCCGATTCAATAGATCGGTATCCGGAATCAAAGAAAGTAAGGATAGTTAGAATACCCTGTGGTCCCGACGATTTTCTACCGAAGGAACAATTATGGCCTTATCTCGGCACACAATGGCTTGACGGGATTATTGATTTCTACGAGGAAGAAGGGAGATTCCCCGAAGTAATGACCACTCATTACGGAGACGGGGGGCTGGTCGGTGCAATGCTTAACCAGAAAACCGGTATCAAGTACACTTTTACCGGGCACTCTTTAGGGGGACAGAAAATGGATCGACTGGGAGCCAACGAGGATAATTTACCTGAGCTCGACAAAAAATATCACTTCACCAGAAGAATATTCGCGGAAAGGCTGGCGATGAATAGAGCAAACCGGATAATCACCAGTACCGACCAGGAGCGGTTCAATCAATACAACCATCCCGTTTACAAAGATGCGGTATCTGTAAATAATGACGACAAGTTTTCCGTAATACCGCCCGGTGTGAACCGAAAGGTGTTTAACAGGGAGAAAAGCGACCTGGACGAACGAATAAAGGACCGCATCCAGTCCGCCCTGGAAAGAGATGTACCGAACGAGAGACGGGATCTTCCCCTGGTAATATGCTCAAGCCGGCTCGATCGGAAGAAAAACCACATGGGTTTGGTAAGGGCCTTTCAACAATCCAAAGTCCTCAGGGAAAACGCTAACCTGGCCATAGTCGTCCGCGGGGCTGACAACCCGCTCCGGGAGCGGGGCAAGTACGAAGGAGAACAAAAAGAGATACTGGACACCATAGCTTCGACCTTAACTCAAAATGACCTTTGGAACGTAACTACATCTTTTCCTCTAGAGAACCAGAACGAGCTAGCCGCCGCTTATCGCTGGACAAGCAGCCTAAGATCCGTGTTTGCCCTCACTGCTCTTTACGAACCGTTCGGATTGGCCCCGTTAGAAGCCATGAGTTGTGGTCTTCCGGTGGTAGTAACCAATCAGGGTGGTCCGACTGAAAGTCTAAAAGACGAGGAAACAGGGGAGCAATTTGGTATTCTTGTCGATCCCCAGGACCCAAAAGACATTGCGACCGGATTATTGAAACTCCTAACCTCCGAAGAAACCTGGGAAAAATTCCGTCAGGCGGGGATAGATCGGGTCCTTTCCTCTTATACCTGGGAGCAGACGGCCAAAAGATACAGTAAAACGCTCCGAGAAATACAAGAAGAACCGAAACTAAAAGGTGACTATTTACCAGTCCCTGAATTTTACACTAACCCCACCCCCGAGACGGATATAAGCCTGGATAAACTCGAGGAACTTTACTTATAAATTACGCTCAACCAATTGGTAAACAAGGAGAGGCAATAAATGTTAGGCGATGAGCTGGTCATCAAAGACCACCACACGGAAAGGGCAAGAAAAATCGCGACCATCCTAGAAGAAAGATTTTCCGGTGAGGACAACTTTGTGATTACCGTAGCAGGTGAGTCCGGATCAGGTAAGTCGGAATTGGCTACTGAAATTGCTCGGATTAATGAAGAAAACCAGCTACCGACAGGCATACTGCAACAGGACGATTACTTCGTCTTTCCCCCAAAGACAAACCACGAAATGCGCAAAAAGAACATCGACCAGGTAGGAACTTACGAAGTAAAGCTCGACTTTCTGGATTCCAACCTTCGTTCCTTCAAACTCGGTACGGATTCCGTGTACAAGCCGTTGGTAGATTACAAAGCGGATAAAATAACTACTGAGGTCAAAGAAGTGGGGAAATTTAGAGCCCTTATCGCAGAAGGAACCTACACAACCACGCTAACATTTGCGGACTTTCGAATTTTCATCGATAGGAACTATAGAGACACCTACGAAGATAGAAAACGTCGGGGACGGGACAAACTGGAACCGTTCATCGAAGACGTCCTGGAACGGGAACACGAAATCATATCTTCACACAAGGACCGGGCGGACCTTCTTATAACTTCTGACTACAAGGAAATAAAACTTCAAAGTTAAACCGCTCGGACCTTCCTATTCATCTCTCCCAATAACCCGGCATAATAAATAAAAGGCGAGGGCAAACGCCCTCGCCGTCAATCTCATCAAGTCAATCCGAAGATAAATTCCTAATGAGGAGTTTACTTATACCAGACCGGGTTCGTATGTGCCATGTCCCCGTCCTGTTCGACCACTTTGAGAGCGTACCAGCCTTCCCCGCTCACGTTCTTTGCGTAGCCGATAATGTAGTTATTCCCGGCAAGATCGAAGGTTTTTACTTCCTTTCCATTCTTGATAAGGACTGCCTTCTTCAGGTCGTCCGTACTTCTGATCAACGCCCTAATTGTGACGGTGTCTTTCGAGATTGTCTCACCAGGGACTTTACCGTTGGCTTCCATAAACACGAGCGGGCCGTAGGACCAGAAAGCCTTCTGATTGTCAAGGGCTTTGACGTATTTGTCCGCCGTCAGTTTCCCCTCTACGTAGGCGTAAGTTCTCTGAGCTCCTGAGCCGCCCCAGGGTTGCCAGATATTATGGGTATCCGAGGTTGCCAGAGTAGTGTACTTGTCCCCCTGGTTCCAGAACTTGTAAGTCTCCTGCAAAGTCTTCTTGTCTGTATCTCCCCAGGCACCGTTTATTTCAATTCCGTCAAAGCTTCCTACGTAATCGTCGCTAAACGTCAACCCGTCTTCCTTCATCGTTACGGTCCGGTCGAAGTAACTACCGTTCGAATTCGGGTGATTAACCTGAATGAAGCTAGCACCTTTGTTCCGGGCGTCACTGAAGAACTCATCAGGGGTGCCCTTGTATATTGGTGCTTTACCAATGTCCAGAGGATAGGCGTTGAAGTGACCCCAGGATTGAGTCGTTATTTCCATACTCGGGATGAACGGCAGACCGTGCTCTTCGGACAACGAACTAATTTTTTCGTGATTTGTTACGCGGTTATGATCACTGACAAAGGTCAGGTCAAGCCCCGATGCCAGGAACGATTTGACCAGGTCTTTGGGCGGAGTAGTCCCGTCCAGTATGTTTGAATGGTGGTGAAGGTCCGCGGAATAATAATTCCTTTTGTTAGGATGGAAAACCTTATCAAAAGTAACACTAACTGTCTCTTTTTCGCCGGGATCTACGACCACGTTTTTGGTTTTCTCGTAAGTAGTGAAGCTATCTCCGTAAACTAACTCGAAAGTGTATTCGCCAGGAGGTATAGTCATCGAAGCTTTCCCGTCGAAGCCGGTATAAAGTGTCTCTCGGAACTTGCCGTTGCTATTCACGAGTACCTGCGCCGGAGTCACCCCTTTGTCAGCAGTCTTGGTATTATATACTACAGTTCCTGGAACTTTTACTTTCTCGTAACTAACCTCCTTGGTCTTACCGGCTGATACCGTGAACTTTACGGGCTGATTATCCGAATAGCTCTTTAGACCACCGTCTACAGTGTAGTCCCCTTCCGCCAGTTTAAGTTCTACTACTCCTTCAGAATTTCCCTGTACTGTAACTATGTTTTTGCCTTCTTGTTTTATATTGACGTAAGGATTGGGGACTACGTTCCCAGCTTTATCTTTTACGGTTACTCGGAAAGTTCCAGTGGAAATATTATTGAGTTTGTAGTAAGTACTCAGTGGTTTCGAAATGTCTTTTTCTTCCCAGATGTAAAAGTCAGCTTCTTCTATGACCGAATCTCCCGGTTTTAGAGTGATTTTCTTAAACGGATCCACCCAGGTATCGGACGCGGTAAAGTGGGTCATTTCTTCGAAGAAAAATCCATACGTACCTTTGTTTTCGTTATACCCTCCAACCCACTTGAGTGGAAGCGTATCAGCACTGTGGAGGCTGTACATCCCCTGGTCCACAATACCGTAACCGGGCAGGTAGGTCTGCATCCCGCTCATAGAGACGCCGTACCCGGAAGTCATCTCGTACGTTTTATCTCCTACGTTTTCAACCTTCGTATATAGGTTAATGTGATTGTCTCCCGCTCCTAGCTCGTACCACGTGGTGATTTTTACGTCCTCGTGATCCTGCCAGTGCCCCGCGGATCTAACGACTACCTTATTGGCGGTATTCGTTATGACTTCTATGTCGGTATAATTAACCCAGGCACCGAAATTGTTCGCCACAAACCCTAGGGTGGCCACCATGTCACCTGTTTTCGCGTTCCCCGCATCCACTATTACCCCGGGAGGCATTCCGTAAGCCCCTCCAGTGTCAACCCCTACTGAAAACTCTATGAGGCCGTTTCTGACCGTTATATCATTTGGCTTTGTCGCCTTGGCTTCGGACATTGCGGACGTTCCCCGCAACACCTTAACCTCACCTTCCTGCGCAGCACCAGTAAACAATATTCCAATGGCAATGACTACTGCCAGAAGAGTTGTAATAACAGTACGTCGGTTCTTCATAGTTTCACCTCGATTTGATAAGTGGTTTAAGATGGGGACTCAAAATGAATTCTGCCCCCGTCTGTAAGCCCGATCGGTAGGTACAAAAGTATAGAATTGCCTAACTTAGAAGGTCTTACCCCTGATTTCATATCATCTTATTTTAGCAAAAAACGGATGTAAACATCAAACTGTACCTCGCCTCTGTCACCAAAAATCTATACTGCAAAGCCCACTGAATTTTTATCCCCGGCACTAACCCCGCAATTTTGGTATTAATAAGATCTTAAAATCTCCGCTCTAATATAGGATTGAGCTGTTGCTCAGCATTTTAGAGAGCAAGACAACTACATTTCGGAGGTGACAAGATGGAGGTCAAATTCAGAGTCGATTCTGATCATCTGGGCTGGGACGATCCGGCAATAGAACCGGCAATTGATAAATATACGTCTCCACTTTGGCCATTCGGCAGAAGAGAAAAAGCGCAACAAAAACTGGAAACCAAACAAGAGGAGCTATTGGATAAACACGGAGTCGAGGAGGACTCCCATCTAGGTGTTACCGAACTAAAAGTTGACGGAGTGGAAACAGAAGAAGAAGCCTGGGAGAAAATCGAGGCGTTCAAAGAGGATATCAATCAATACTATCGGGAAGAATTCGATCTGGACGAACCAATTGAGATATCCATCCGAGAAAGATCGATGGCGTAATAAGCGGGTTCTCTCTTCTGGAGGTAATCCATGAACCTAAAAGAGAAGATTCCTTTCCTTGGATCAGCCGGAGAAGAAGACGGTCAAGGCCGGGTAAGGTTATTGGGGAAGCTGAAGGAAGTCGAGGACTTTAATCCCTCGGACTTCAACGAACTAGTAAAATCCTCGATTCAGGCAATGGAAAATAAATGCAACGGGGAAACAGTTGTTCTCGATGATGAGATTAAAGATGATATCCAGAAGCAGGATCTACTGGAAAGACATCTATCCTACACGGTGAAAGTTACTGAAGGAACGGTAGCCGGCAACGGACAGGAAGAAAGTATCGTAAAAGAATCATCTACTTTCAAAGTTATACTTAGAGCTCAACCCAACGAAGCCATAGAAATAAATGGTCCAGATCGTATTTCTCAGCCCTACAAAGAAGCCCTCAATGAGACTTTAGCTGACCATAACGGAGAAAAAATAACGTTCCAGGATATTGTGGCGGATTAAGAACAACGCCATCATATACGAAACTTTTCCCGGTTCAGATTAACCCGCGGGTTTGTATCCCACAATCCCAGAGCAGGTTACCCTCAGGAGTGCCCGGGGTAGCCTGCTCGCATTGTGATTTCCGGGACACGCTTTCTAAGACAGTTACGCCCCCGGGACTTCAATACAGAAAACAGGCATCAAACTAACCCCTCTCCAACTAATTCGTCTGAATAGCTGATAATTCCCTATTCTTGATACCATAAATTTCTTGGTAATATCAATTTATACAATCGTCTCTAATTGCTGATTTAGGGTCAGCTTTAATTGAGTGATCAATCATTTATTTCTCATATCAACAACCGTATAATTTAATTGGTATTTTAAGTTCCAGGATGAGGTCGGATTCAATAACGTTTTTTAAGACCAAAATTATCCGGTTTTGACCTGGTAAATTAACAGGGAAGAGTTAACCGAAGGACTTATTTGATAACCGGGAGTTGGTCCAGCACCCAGTTTAATATCGATAA
>JBDGQU010000053.1:0-32633 GCA_042218715.1 Bipolaricaulia bacterium
GAAAATAGGCGCTTACTGGGCTTCTTCCTGTGGGGGCTGCGACGTTGCTTTATTGGGATTACACGAACGGATACTGGATTTGCTCGATTTTGCTGATATTGCCTTCTGGCCTGCAGCTACGGATTTCAAGTACGACGATCTAAAGGATTACGGGAAAAACGAACTTAACCTGACCTTTTTCAACGGAGGTATAAGGACGTCGGAAAACGAAGAAGTGGCGGAACTTCTTAGAGAAAAGACCGACATATTGGTTGCTTACGGGTCCTGCGCCCACCAGGGCGGGCTCCCGGGCTTGGCGAATATGAGCGATAAAAACGAGTTGTTAGACACGGTGTATAAAGGAACCTCCACGACCGATAATCCCGACGGTATCGTCCCTCGGGAATCGACAGAAATTGACGGCGAGGTACTAAACCTGCCCGAGCTCAAGGAGCGGGTTAATAGCCTCGACCGGGTAGTAGACGTCGATTACACGGTACCCGGCTGTCCTCCGCCTCCGGATTTAACCGAGGACTTCCTCGAACTTTTGATAAGAGGAGAGTTGCCCGAGAAAGGTTCCGTAATTGCGGGTAACAAGACGGTCTGCGACGAGTGTTCCAGAGATTGGAACCGGGAAACAATAGACGAACTTGTAAGACCCCAGGAAATAGAGATAGGTCCCGACAAGTGTTTACTCGATCAGGGAGTAATATGCATGGGACCAGTCACCAGGAGCGGCTGCGACGGGAGTTGCCCGGAAGTGAACGTGCCCTGTAAGGGTTGTTTTGGACCACCTCCAAAAGTCGAGGACCAGGGAACTGAAATGCTGAACAGCCTTGCCTCTGTACTACAGCTGGGAGAGGAAGGAAAAGCTCTGGAACAAGAAAGGGATCTTTTGAAGGGCCTCCCTGACCCTATCGGCACGTTTTATACCTTTTCCCTTTCGAATTCTATCTTCGGCGGCAGGGTCTCCGAAGGGGGCGAAAATGACTGAACGTAAGATATCTATCGATCCAATTACCAGGCTGGAGGGACACGGGAAGATCGAAATTTTCCTGGACGATGACGGCAAGCCGAAGGATGCTGTCCTTCAGGTCCCCGAACTAAGAGGCTTCGAAGAGTTCTCCCGGGGGCGAAAAGGAGAAGAAATGCCACGGATAACGGAGAGAATTTGTGGCGTGTGCCCCGAAGCTCACCATTTAGCCTCAACTAAAGCGCTGGACGCCGCTTTTTCCGCGAAACCTCCTAAAACTGCTCGGGATCTCAGGAAACTTCTTTACAATTCCTATATATTTGCCGATCACCTTCTCCATCTATTTTACCTGGGAGGTCCGGACTTCCTGGTAGAAGACGGGGAAAAAGCCGAAAGAAATATCGTTGGCGTAATAAACTCTCTGGGAGAGGAAGTTGGAAAGAAGGTCCTCAAGGCGCGAAGGCTGGGACACGAAGCGATAGAAATAATCGGCGGCCATCAGGTTCATCCCGTCACGGGGGTACCCGGGGGATTATCCCAGGGTATCACCTCGGAGGAAAGAGAAGAATTGGTCTCTATTGGAGAATCGGCAGTCGAGTTCGCAAAGCAAGCACTCGAACTATTCAGGGAAAAAGTTATCGACACTGATAAGTTTGGTTCCCTGGTCGATAATCCCGAATTCGCGTTAAATTCCTACTATATGGGTTTAATAGACGACCGTAACCGAGTTTCGTTCTACGATGGGGATCTCCTGGTCGTGGATCCAGATGGCGAAGAATTTACGAAAACGGAAGTTTCCAAAGTCCTTGATATCCTCGAAGAAAGGGTTGAGCCCTGGACTTACGTTAAGTTCCCCTATCTAAAAGAAGTTGGATGGGAAGATTTTCGAGCTGGAGAGGAAAGCGGTGTATTCAGAGTCGGTCCCCTGGCAAGACTGAACGTAGCCGAAGGAATGAAAACCAGCCTGGCCCAGGAGGAATACGAAAGGTACGTGGACTATTTCGACGGTACTCCAGTTCACCAGACCTACGCTTACCACTGGGCAAGGTTAATAGAAATGATCCAAGCAGCGGAGAGGATTCAGGAATTAGCAAATGATGAGGAAATAACCGGTGACGGGATCAGGTCCTCCTTAGAAGAACCCGGGGAAGGCGTTGGAGTTATAGAAGCAGCAAGAGGGACCCTCATCCACGGTTACAAGTTGGACGACGACGGCCTGGTGAACAGCGCGAACATGATAGTTCCAACGACCAGTAACAGCGCGGCGCTTTCAATATCTATCAAACAGGCGGCTTTCTCCGCTCTGGAAGACGGAATGAGTGACGAACAGGTGTTAAACCGGGTGGAGATGGGTTTCCGGCCTTACGATCCCTGTCTTGCTTGTGCGACCCACAGTGTAGATGGTGGATTAGATATCGGTCTGAGCATCTACGATTCAGAAGGGGAATTAATAAAAGAAATTGAAAGGTAAACTTAGGGACTTCGGGTGGGATTAATATGACGAGCTTTTTTGCCAACCTTTCGACAAAACCGCAGGTGATTTCCCCGGCGCGGAAATCACTGCTTCCGATCTCGGCCTCGCTCCCCACGCTTTCAAAGAAAGCTTGGAACCATGCCCGCTCGACCTCCGATAGGATTTTCCTGAAAGGTTGCCAAAATGCTCGTAGTCTAGATGGAGAAGCTAGTTCAATCAAACCCCCCGAATCCTATGAGAAAGGATATGAGAAACTGGAGGAAATATGGACTTAACCAATTCCGACCGTGAATTCACGGCAGAAATAGAAGAACTGAGCGGAGAAAATATATTTTCCTGTTACCAGTGTGGTAAGTGTTCAGCAGGATGTCCTTTTACCGAAACCATGGATTTATTGCCGAACCAGGTTATTAGAAAGGTTCAAATGGGTGATAGAACCGTTTTGGATTCCAACACTCCCTGGACCTGCGCCTCCTGCCTCAGCTGCGAAGTAGACTGTCCAAAAGGCAACAATGTACCCGCAATAATGGAAGCAATCCGAGAGATCAGTCTGAGGAAAAATCTGGATGAAATCGACCTAAACGAGTTGGAGACAGATGGTCTGCCCGAAATAGCTCTTGTAAGCAATCTTAGAAAAAAGACCGGTTGATAGAAATGAAAGATATTTCATTCTACCCAGGATGCAGCCTGAAGGATACCGCCAGAGGCTTCGAAGAGTCCGCAATCAAGGTCTCGGAGAAGCTAGAAGTGAAGCTTAACGAACTTCCCCGATGGAATTGTTGCGGGACGGTTTACTCGCTAACCGACGACAACCTCATGAAGCACCTGGGCCCAATCAGGAACTTAATAAGAGTTCAAGACGAGGGGTCGGAAAATCTTTACACACTTTGTGCGATGTGCGACAATACTCTTAAACGAGCAAACGCTCTGGTAAAGGACGAAGAAGAAAAACTGGACAAGATAAACAACTTTATGGATCAGGAGGATAATTACGAAGGAGAGGTAGAAGTTCACCATTACCTCGAACTTCTTCGCGATGAACTGGGCTGGGGAGAAATCCGGGACCGAGTAACCAACCCCCTGGAGAACTTAAACGTCGCTCCCTATTACGGCTGTATGCTTACCAGACCAAAAGGGATAGGGCTCGACGATCCTCACGAGCCGACGGTATTCGACGAATTGATCGAAAGCATGGGAGGAACGTCGGTGGACTTTCCTTACGAATCCGAATGCTGTGGTTCTTATAATACCGTCGATAACGAAGAAATGGTTTTGAATAAGACTCAGACAATCACCGCCGGAGCAACTAAGTCCGGGGCTGACGTTATAATAACTGCCTGCCCCCTATGTCACTTTAACCTGGACAGCAGACAGTCCGATTTACTAGAAGTGGCTCCGAATCATAAACCGGTGCCGGTTATTTACTTCACTCAATTAATGGCGGTCGCGTTTGGGTATCCCGAAGTTAATAATTTTGAAGAACACGCGATAGATCCCAGAGAAGTACTCGAATTAAAGACTAAAGCGGGCAGCGAGAGGTGATATCGTGCCTGACAAACCGGAAGCTGAAACCCTAGAAATCTTCATAATGGGAAAGAAGTACGAGGTCCCCAAAGGCCTGACGATAATGAAGGCAATGGAGTATAGTGGTTATCAATATATCCGAGGGGTCGGTTGCCGAGGGGGTTTTTGTGGTGCCTGCGCCACTATTTACAGACTGGAGGGAGATTACAAACTTTACACGGATTTAGCCTGCCAAACGACGGTACAGGACGGAATGTATTTGACTCAGCTTCCCTTTACTCCGGCCGGAAGAAAACAATACGACCTGGAAGAGTTAGAGGTCTCGAACAATCCGTTACTCGACCTCTATCCGGAGCTGGCAAGGTGCGTTTCCTGCAATACCTGTACGAAGACGTGCCCTCAGGACCTGGAAGTCATGGATTTCGTCAACGAGGCAATAAGGGGGAACGTAGAGAAAGTAGCTGAACTATCCTTTGACTGCATACAGTGCGGTCTTTGCGCTGCCCGCTGCCCGGCCGAGATTCCCCATCACCACGTGGGGCAGCTCGCCCGGAGAATTTACGGGAAATATCAGGCACAAGAATCAGAACACCTGACAGAAAGAGTGGAAGAAATAAATAACGGCGCGTTTGACGACGAACTGGAAGAATTAGTCAACTCGTCAGAGGAGGAACTGAGAAAAAGATATGAGAACCGGGAAATCGAAGCGTAACAACAACACGGAAGAGGACCCTTATCCCGAATCCATGCGGGAGTCCATCAAGAAGGTGGAGGAAACTAGAGAGGCGAGGCTCGAGGAAGAAATAGAGATGATGAACCAGGAAGAAAGGGACGAGGTTCTAACCAATTTTCATCCCGATTACAAAGATGAGGGAATGCGGCCCTTAAAATTGGGACCCAATAGCGGAGACGAGATGCCGCTCGAGTTAGCCGACCTACTGGAATCCTATCCCGCAGTCGATCCTTCGGAAGTCGATCTCACAAAAGTAGATTACGAAACAGACGTGCTGGTAATTGGAGGGGGCGGCGCCGGTACGGTAGCTTCCCTCTGGGCAATCAAGGAAGGCATCGACCCTTCCGATGTCCTAATCGCGACAAAGCTCCGACACGGGGACGCCAATTCGATGATGGCTCAGGGAGGAATTCAGGCAGCAGACAAGGAAAACGATAGCCCGATGGCCCACTTTCTGGACGTAATTGGCGGAGGTCACTTCGCAAACAAACCTGAGCTCGCAAAAGCCCTGGCCGAGGACGCTCCCGAAATACTGAACTGGCACGAAAACCTCGGAGTTATGTACGACAAAAACGAAGACGGTTCGATGAAAACGCTCCACGGAGGGGGGACATCAAGAAAGAGGCTCCATTCGGCAAAAGACTATACTGGAATGGAGCTAATGAGGACCATAAGGGACGAGGCGAGAAACCTGGAAGTTCCCGTTGTAGAGTTCTCCCCCGCAATCGAGCTGTTAACTGACTCCGATGGAACGGTAACCGGGGCGTTGCTTTACAACATGGAAACAGAACAATACTACGTAGTTAGGGCAAAATCCGTAGTAATGGCTACCGGCGGTTTTGGCCGATTGCACATCCAGGAATTCCCGACCACCAATCACTACGGCGCGACAGCAGACGGCCTGGTTATGGCTTATCGAGCAGGAGCAAACCTACTCGACATGGATTCGGTTCAGTACCACCCCACAGGTGCGGCTTTCCCCGAACAGATAGTCGGTTTGCTGGTAACCGAGAAAGTTAGAGGTTCGGGAGCAATACCTGTAAATCGTGAGGGTGAGGCATTCGTTTACAACCTTGAGCCCCGAGACGTAGAAGCCGGAGCGTTAATAAGAGAGTGCTACGGAAGAAACAACGGAGTAGAAACGCCTACGGGCATGAAGGGAGTATGGCTCGACACGCCGATGATAGATATGTTACATGGAGAAGGTACGTTCGAAGATAATCTCGCTTACATACACAGACTTTATACCAGATTTGGGATAGATCCCACGGAAGACCCGGTGCTAGTATTTCCCACTCTGCACTATCAGAACGGAGGAATCGAGATTAACAAGGAAGGTAAGACGGCCGTGGAAGGTCTCTTCGCGGGTGGGGAAGTCGAAGGCGGCGTTCACGGGAAAAACCGCCTTATGGGTAATTCGCTGCTCGATTATAACGTATTTGGCAGGCGTGCCGGGATATCAGCCGCAAAAAGAGCAAAGAAAGTGGATTGGGGAGAACTGAGTCTGGACCACGCGGCAAAGTACGCCGAGCAACTTTCCGAGGCGGGAATTGACGAAGAAAGAAAGTCTCCAATGCTAGTCCCTGAATATAGGGGCGAGGAGACGTTATCGAGATCCATTGACGTTTTATAGAACTTACAATTTGATTAAAGGGTGAATATGAGTACAAAAACAGGAGAGGAAAAAACTACTGAGAAATGGCCGACAGATAAAGGATATCTCTACATAAGGGAAAATTACTGCAAGGGGTGTGGGTACTGTATTGAGTTCTGCCCCCAAGACGTGCTGGAAGAATCGGAAGAGTTCAACGAAAAAGGATATCATCCTCCTGAACCGGCGGAAATTGACCGGTGTGTGAATTGCGGATTTTGCGGTATTATTTGCCCGGACTTCGCGATCTGGGACGAGAAGGAGGGGACAAATGAGTGAAGAAGCTATATTAACGGGCAAGCACTTCATGAATGGGGACGAAGCCTGCGCCGAGGGGGCCATTGCGGCCGGATGCAGGTTTTTCGCCGGTTATCCTATTACGCCTCAATCCGAGATAGCAGAAAGGATGTCAAAGAGGATGCCTCAGGTAGGGGGCAGGTTCATTCAAATGGAAGACGAATTAAGCTCGATAGCCGCGGTGCTCGGTGGATCCTGGGGAGGGTCCAGGTCAATGACGGCTACCTCGGGGCCTGGGTTTTCGCTAATGATGGAAAACATAGGTCTGGGCATGATGACGGAAACACCGTGCGTGATAGCTAATATCCAGCGAGGTTCTCCCAGCACCGGATTACCTACTGCCGTGGGACAGGGTGATATGATGCAGGCCCAGTGGGGCTCACACGGTGATTACGGGGTAATAGCTTATGCTCCCACATCGCCTCAGGAGATGTTCGATTTTACCATTAAAGCATTTAACAAAGCGGAGCAGTACATGATGCCCGTTTTCGTCATGGCCGACGAGAAGATCGGTCACATGCGAGAGCGCGTGGAGATCGACGAGAGCAAGGTAGAAATTTATCCCCGGCGTAAGCCAGAAGTGGATCCGGACGAATTTAAACCTTACGAACCGGACGAGGACCTGGTACCTCATATGGCTTCCGCAGGAGAAGGATACAGGGTTCACGTAACCGGATTGACCCATAACGAACAGGGCTATCCTCAACTCGATGTTGAGACCCAGCAGGAAAAGGTCGGAAGGCTCGTCGATAAGGTAGAGGAAAACAAGGACGACATAGTGGAAATAGACAAGATTGGCGTCGAAGACGCAGAGGTCCTTATAGTTTCTTACGGCATGGCATTCAGAACTGCGATGGGAGCCTATAAACAGGCGAGAGAAAAAGGGATAAAAGTCGGAATCGTTCGCCTGGTAACCGTATGGCCTTTCCCGGAAAGTAAAATAAAGGAACTTAGCGAGCAGGTAAAAGGAATAGTTGTGCCCGAAATCAACCTCGGCCAAATAGTAAGGGAAGTTGAACGAGCAAGCGCGGGAAATGCAGAAGTTGAGCTAGTACCTCACCCCGGCGGAGGGCTACACGAACCAGATCAGATTCTTGAAGCCCTGGAGGGTTTGTTATGAAGACAGAACTCAAACAAAAGGAAGAAGTAAAGCCTGAATTAACTTCGGCCGAACACCCGGCAACCAAATACCTCAGGGAGGAGCGACTGCCTCATATATGGTGTTCTGGCTGTGGTCTCGGTTCCGCGGTAACGAGCCTGACCAAGGCGTACGAGAAACTAAATATACCGATAGACGATATAGGAGTAGTGTCAGGAATAGGTTGTTCTGGAAGAGCCGCGGGCTATTTCGAGACCGATTCCTACCATACGACACACGGTCGAGCAATTCCGTTCGCCACAGGACTTAAACTCTCCAATCCGAAAATGAACGTAACGGTCTTTAGCGGAGACGGAGATTTATTTGCCATCGGTGGTAATCACTTTATCCATGCAGCAAGGCGTAACGTGGACATGACCGTAATCTGTATAAATAACTATAACTTTGGTATGACCGGAGGACAATTTGGTCCTACAACACCCCAGGGAGCAACCGCAACCACGTCGCCCTACGGCAACTACGAAAACCCGTTTAATCTACCCGACCTGGCCGCTTCCGCGGGAGCTATATACGTGGCCCGGTGGACTTCCGTCCACGCAAGAAGGATCCAAAAATCAATGGAAGACGCGCTATCAAAGAAAGGCTTTTCGTTCGTCGAGGTACTATCCCCGTGTCCAACCGGGTACGGTAGGAAGAACGATCTCGGGGAAGGAATTGACGAACTCAAGAGCTATCAGGACCGAGCGACAATCAAGCATGGATCGGACCCTGGTGACGCTGAAATTGAACGCGACCCGGAAGCCGAGATAGTGGTGGGAAAGTTCGTGGATAAAGATAGACCCTCCTACTGTGACGTTGCGGACGAATACCTGGAAGGAAAATAAAACTTAGCGCCGTTGATGAAGTACCAGGGTAAAACGGGGAAAAGATCCAGTCCAAACCGGGCTAACAAGAAAAAGGAGGTCAACCTTGGAAAAAGAACTCAGCGAAGAAGAACTTCTTGAGAAAGCAGAAAAACCGGGAAAGGACGCTCTAAAATTTCATCCATTTTACAGGGGAAAAATCCAGACTAACCCCAAGTGTTCAATAAGAAGTTTCGACGATTTTGGTATATGGTACACACCGGGAGTCGCCGAACCGTGCCGGGAAATTGATGAGAACCCGGAAAAAGTATTCGAACACACAAATAAGGCAAACATGGTGGCGGTCGTGTCGGATGGCTCAAGAGTCCTTGGGCTAGGTAACATAGGTCCAAAAGCCGGTTTGCCGGTGATGGAAGGGAAAGCATTGTTGTTCAAGTACCTCGGGGGGATAGACGCTTTTCCGATCACTCTGGACACAGAGGACCCGGAAGAAATAATCAGGACCGTTCAGATCCTGGAACCTTCTTTCGGCGGTATCAATCTCGAGGACATAGCAAAACCCAAGTGTTTCGAGGTCTTAGACACGTTACGCGATGAGATGGATATTCCCGTATGGCACGACGATCAACAAGGAACAGCATCAATTGAACTTGCGGGAGTAATTAATTCGTTGAAGATAGTCGGCAAAGACCTCGATGAAGTAACGTTCTCTATAGTGGGAGCGGGAGCGGCAAACGTCGCGCTAACGAGGGTAATGTTTACAGCGGGCGTTCCTCCGGAAAACGTTATAATGTCCGACAGTTCGGGAATCCTGCACAAGGGCAGAAAAGACCTGGAGAAAAACAAGGACCACAACCCCTATAAGTGGAACCTGGCCAGGAAGACCAACGGCGAAGGAAGGACCGGAGGTTTGGAGGAAGCAATTCGTGATACGGACGTACTGGTAGCCGCTTCTAGCCCCGGGCCGGACACGATAAAGCAGGAATGGATAGAAAAGATGAACGACGACGCAATCGTGTTCGTTGTGGCAAACCCCATCCCGGAAATATGGCCCTGGAAAGCCAGAGAAGCGGGAGCTAGGATTGTCGGGACCGGCAGATCGGACTTTCCCAATCAGATAAATAACTCAATAGGGTTTCCGGGCATCTTTCGGGGAACTTTGGACGTTAACGCAAAAACAATAACTGATGAAATGGCCATAGCGGCGGCGCACGCTATTGCCGACACGGCAGAAGAAAAGGGTCTTCGCGAAGACTACGTGGTTCCCACGATGGACGAGTGGGAGGTATTTATTAATCAGGCCGTAGCGGTGGGGCAAAAGGCCATCGAACAGGGAATTGCGAGGAATGAATTAACCGAGCATGAGCTAGAAGAGTCCGCCCGGTCCAAGATCGAAAAGGCGCGAAAGTGGACCCAGAGCGCCATGGACGAGGGGCTGATCGAGAAACCACCGGAGGAATAAATGTATCGTAGCTGTTGCTGACAGTTCGATAAAACCACAGGTGATTTCCCCGGAGTTGAAATCACTGCCTCCGATCTCGGCCTCGATAGGATTTTCCTGAACGGTCAACAACAGCTACTCACGCTTGAGAGTGATCGTTCCAATAACTCACCATGAAGCTTAAAAAATGAAAAACTTCTGATAATATTATTTGAGGTGGCAGGTTATGAATCCGGAGAAACTCGCTCGGAATTTGGTTGATCCGATTAAAAAGGCGGTCACCACGCTCCCGGACCCGACTCTATCAGCGCTGAAAGAAGCGCGAGAAAAGGAAGGAGACGGCGCCCGGGTTCAGCTAGACGCAATACTGGAGGCCGTGAACATAGGCCAGACAGAAGAAATACCTATCTGTCAGGACACCGGCACGCCTACTTTTTACATTCAACTGGGCTCAGATTACCCAGCTATCGATCAACTGGAGGACATAAATAAAGCGGTGAGGCGGGGAATTAAGCTTGCTACGGAAGAAGTTCCGATTAGACCGAATACCGTTCATCCCATTTCGGGGGAAAATCCCGGAGATAACACTGGACGATCAATACCCTGGATAAACTGGGATATCACGGAGGGATCGGATCTAAAGGTTACTTATCTACCAAAGGGCGGAGGAAGCACAAACATGAGCCAGCTAACGATGATGACCCCAGGGAAAGGATTAAAAGGAGTAAAGGAACTAGTGCTAAAAAGAATCGCTTCCATGGAAGGAAAGCCCTGCCCTCCGACCATAGTCGGGGTAGGCCTGGGAGGATCGGCTTCCATAGCGATGAGTCTGGCGAAAAAATCTTTGTTGAGACCGGTGGGTGAACGTCACGAAGAATCGGAAATTGCGGAACTGGAAGTAAAACTAAAAGAAAAGGCGAACAACCTCGGCGTTGGCCCTATGGGAGTCGGGGGGGAAACTACAGTGCTGGACGTAAAAATCGAATACGACCACCGTCACCCAGCCTCTTTTCCCGTAGGCATCACACCTCAGTGCTGGGCAAATAGGCGTAGCTCATTCCGGATAACTCCGGAAGGAACTATAACGGAGGTGGGAAGTTGAAAATACTCGAGACACCTTTGAACCAGGAAAAAGTGGCAAATCTCCGGGTGAATGAACCGTTTAAAGTTACGGGGAAGATATTTACAGCCCGAGATGCGGCACACGAAAAATTACTAAACCTGGCAGAAGCGGGCGAAAAACCTCCTTTTGATCTTTCAGCTTATCCCTGCTTTCACTGCGGCCCGGTAATGAAACAACAGAACGATAACTGGCAGGTTATTTCCGCGGGCCCCACGACCAGTATCAGAATGGAAATATTCGAACCGGAATTTATGGATAAATATGGCACGAAGATTTTTATTGGCAAAGGCGGTATGGGGGAAGAAACTTCAGAAGCACTGGTGCACCATGGAGGAGTATACGCCCAATTTACAGGAGGGGCGGGCTCATTGATGGCTGGTTCGGTAGAGGAAGTAGTAGACGTTCATTACCTGGTAGAACTAGGAGTACCGGAAGCGATCTGGGTATTCAAAGTAAACAAATTTGGCCCGCTACTGGTGACGATGGACTCAACGGGTGAATCTATCCACAGGACGATTTCGGAAGAGATAGAGGAAAATTTACAGTATGAATTAGAAACTATTTAGGGTTACCCGAAACGCACAACTCCTGGACGCTACAAATTCTCGGTAGCGTCTGCTATTATCAATGTGATCCCGAGCTTCTTTTCTTAAACCGGGATAAACCCTTATCCGGAGCTTTTCAGTTCAGGTCGTTAGGTAGCGAACTGCCGGGGGGACTGTATATAGCCGGGAAAAAGAGGTTTTAAGGATAAAATTTAGTTCAAAAACTGGTGATTTCGATTTTGATAAAAGACGAGGAATCTACTGATAAATATAGCCTAAGACAGAAAATCGGATTGGTTGTCGGGTTGGCTCTATTCGCTTTAATACTGTTTTTGCCGATAGAAATACATAGTCTCTCGGCCAAAAGAACCCTGGCTATTGCACTATTAATGGCGACCTGGTGGGTAACCGAAGCGCTACCAATCCCCGCAGTATCACTCCTACCCCTGGTGCTATTTCCCTCCCTGGGGATAATGGATTCGGGCGAAGTAGCTTCTCAATACGGTCACAGGTTAATATTTTTGTTTATGGCGGGGTTTCTTATCGCTATGGCCATGCAGAAGTGGGATCTACATAAACGGATTGCTCTCTACATAATCAGGACAATAGGGACGGGACCGAAGAGATTAATATTAGGGTTCATGGTCGCGAGTGGGTTCCTATCCATGTGGATATCAAACACAGCAACAACCATGATGATGGCCACCATCGGCTTAGCCGTCGTATCTTACGTTAACTCAGCGAGCCGGGAGGAAAATAGCTTAACAGGCAAACTTCAGACTAACTTTGGCGTTGCTTTGATGCTGGGCATAGCTTATTCCTGCAGTATTGGGGGCATAGGAACAATTATCGGAACTCCACCCAATGCACTCCTGGTAGCTTTCTGGGAGAGCAACTTCAACCAAAGTATCTCCTTTCTAGAATGGATGGTCATGGGAGTTCCGGTGGTCGTTATTCTCCTGCCGATTGCCTGGTGGTACCTGACAAACATAAGTAGCCCGATTCACCTGGAAAGTATTCCCGGGGGAGATGATTTGATAAAGGATAAACTTCAGGAGCTCGGCCCCATGGGAAAAGGAGAAAAAATAGTTCTTGTTATTTTTTCACTGACCGCACTCCTCTGGATAATCAGGAGCTTCCTAATCACGCCTTACCTTCCGATGGTCGGGGACGCGACTATTGGGATGGCTATGGCAATTATCCTATTTATGATTCCAGTAAGTGCAAATAAGGGTGAATTTGCACTTGATTGGGAATGGGCGGTAAAGATTCCCTGGGGAACCTTGATACTGTTTGGAGGAGGCCTGGCTCTCGCCAGCGCTATAGAGAAGTCGGGTCTGGCTACCTGGATAGCGGAAAAGCTCGACTGGTTTACCAGTATGCCCTTACTGTTCTTTCTTTTTATCACGATTACGCTGATGGTAAGTCTTACGGAACTAACTTCAAATACGGGAACGGCAGCAATGATGCTACCGGTACTGGCGCCACTTGCTTCCGCGATGGGAGTAGACTTCCTAACTCTGGCCGTACCTGCCATAATAGCTGTATCGGGGGCGTTCATGCTTCCGGTAGCGACTCCACCCAACGCTATTGTGTTCGGAACCGGTCACGTTACGATTCCCCAGATGGTAAAAAACGGTATAGGGTTGAACGTAATTGCTCTTGTCATAGTAACCGGGCTGGGCTATTTTGCACTGGGGCCACTAATAGGTTTAATATTCTAGTAGCGCTTTTCAAACCGTCGTTAACCCGAACAAACAAAGGAGGGTCGAATGAGGTTACTGGAATATCAGGGCAGACTTTTGTTAAAAGAATCAGGTGTTACGGTACCACAAGGAGCGGTCGCTAAAACGGCCGCGGAGGCTTACGACATAACTTCCCAACAACTGGATGGAAAGGCCGTAGTAAAAGCACAAGTACCGGTGGGCGGGCGAGGCAAGGCTGGCGGAATTAAGATAGTCGACAGCCCGGAGGAAGCCCGGGAAGTCAGCCAATCGCTACTGGGTTCCAAGCTTAAAGGAGAGGAGGTCTCGCACCTCCTTTTGGTAGAACCGGTAGAGATAAACCAAGAATACTACGTCTCCGTTTTACTGGATAGAGGTACGAAAGGTCCAGTAGTTATCTTCTCGGAAGAGGGCGGGGTAGATATCGAAGAAGTAGCTGCCAGAACTCCGGAGAAGATCCATAAAGTTCGTCCCGATCAGATAATGGGCCTGCAGCCATACCAGATAAGAGAATTGCTTTTCCAGGGACAACTCAAGGATAGGACCTTCAAAAAATTCTATAACCTCGTAGAAAAACTTTATGGGACTTATCAGGAATACGGTGCGACGCTAGTGGAAGTCAATCCCGTTGCCCTAACCACGGAAGGAAAGCTCTTCGCTCTGGACTCGAAAGTAAAAATCGACGATGACAGCCGGGCCCTGGAAAAGGTAAAACGAATCCTTCCCGAAGGGTGGGAGAGAAGGGATAAAACCCACCTTGAGAGGAGAGCAGCTAACGCTGGATTACAGTACGTAGAACTCGACGGAACAATTGGGGTAATTGGTAACGGGGCGGGGCTAGTTATGGCGACCCTGGACGTGCTAGAGCAGAAAGGAGGTAAGCCAGCAAATTTCCTTGACGTAGGGGGCGGGGCAGACGCAGAGCTAATGGCAAAAGCTTACGAAATTGTAACGGAAAAGGAGGGCCTCAAGGGTCTCTTCATCAACATCTTCGGTGGAATAACACGGTGTGACGAAATAGCAAAGGGTATAGTAAAAGCACTGAAAAAAAGTGAAGCAGAACTGCCCCTCGTGGTAAGGTTAACTGGTACAAACGAAAGACAGGGTCGGAAAATTCTAGAAGAGAACGGCATTCCTTCCGCGAGCTCGCTAGCCGGGGGAGCGGAGGAAATAATTACCAAAAGTGGAAGATAATTAATCTCACCCTATTCTTCCCATTCGACAGTAACGGGGAAGGGCAAATACCGCTTGCCGTAGAAGCACCAACTTAAGGCTACACGGATTCCGCAGCCAGATCGGCAAGTTCCGCGGGACTTCTTCCTACTGGAACTCCGTGGTCTTCCAGCACTTTAGCTTTGGTTTCTGCTGTCCCCTCTTCTCCTGAAACTATAGCCCCGGCGTGGCCCATTCTTTTTCCCTCCGGAGCGCTAAAGCCGGCGATATACCCGACAGACGGTGTTGTGAGGTTTTCTGCAATGTATTCCGCGGCCCGCTCTTCTTCCGAACCCCCTATTTCACCGATCAGAACTATCAGTTCGGTTTCGGAATCTCGCTCAAAATCCTCAAGAACGTCTACGAAATTCGATCCGACTATTTGATCCCCACCAATCCCCACTACGGTCGATTGACCTAAACCGCTGCCGGTTAACTCGGAAGAGATCTCGTAAGTCAACGTTCCACTTCGGGATACTATCCCGATATTTCCTTCTTCAAAGACGTCGCCGGGGAGTATTCCGACCTTACTGGCCCCGGGTGATATAACGCCGGGACAGTTCGGACCGATTAGTTGGGAATCAGTGTAGTTTTCTACGTAATGGTAAACCTGAGACATATCGTGAACGGGGATGTTTTCAGTTATACAAACCACCAGTTCTATTCCGTTATCCACCGACTCCAGAATTGCGTCCTTGGCAAATTTCGCCGGTACGAATATCACGGACACGTCTATTTCGTGGTTTGAGTTTGCTTCTTTTACGCTATTATAGACAGGGACACCTACAGCGGTACTTCCTCCCTTTCCGGGAGTCACTCCCGCCACGATATTCGTCCCGTATTGCTTCATCTGTTTGGCATGAAAGTTTCCTTCCCCTCCGGTAATGCCTTGAACCAGAACGGATGAAGAGCTATCTATAAGTATCGACATTTCCTCCCCCTTTAGTACGGTAAGCTTTTTAGCTAGATCATTTTAGCGACCGAAACTTCCTTTTACAACAAAATTACTGGCTTGAACTCAGAGCCTTCCGGTGCTACCATAACTTTCAGAAAGGAGGAGTGACCGAATCTGGCAAGGAGCCGGTCTCGAAAACCGGTAAGGCCTTATGGCCCTGTGGGTTCGAGTCCCACCTCCTCCGCCACCTTAGCGCCCGTAGCTCAGTGGATGAGAGCGACGGATTGCGGATCCGTAGGTCGGGGGTTCAAATCCTCCCGGGCGTACCAAAGAAATATACAATGACACCAGCCAGGCAGTACTCAAGTCTAGGAAAGTTGTTCGACGACCTTGTCGAGAATAAAGGAGCCACGGTTAACTACGAACACGGGGAAACGATTTACAAGGAAGGCGAGCCTGACAATAAGGTGTACCGAATTAAATCCGGAGGAGTATCTCAGTCCCAGCGAATTCCAAACGGCAACTTGTTAACCTACCAGATACTCCTAGCAGATGACATCTTTTCAACTTACCACTTATCTTCCAGCGTGGTTACCCAGCCCTGTACGGCGAAATCGTTGGTCGACTCTACCCTTCAAGAAGTCTTGCGTGATTCGTTCAAAGAACAACTCCTGGCCAATCCGGAACTCGCTCTCCAGGTAATGGATATGATCTCGGACGAACTTCAGTCCAGGGATAGGACGTTAGAAAATCAGATTTCGTTAACTGCCAAGGAAAGGATACATTCGATATTAAAGAGACTAGCTCCCCTGGGAGAAAAGAAGGGGGGTCACCGCGTTATAAAGTTTCTTACCCGGAAAGAACTAGCCGAAATGGCTGGGATGACTGAAGAAACGGTCACGAGAAGTCTGGGAGAACTGGAAAAAGAGGGTCTTCTGGAGAAAAATCGGGGCGAAGTCGTTTTACTTTAACAAACTATCCTTTTCTAATAAGGACAATTGGGAAGGGGGTTTTCCGTAAATAAACCAAGCGGATTAACTAATCCGTTTCTCGCTCGGTGACTGCAAGACCAAGCTTCCGACTTGAAACCTCCTTCACCTCAAGCCAGAAAAAGCTCTTACAGGCCGTATTTTCTGGCTGAATAAATGCACTTCAATTAGGAATCGAATTCGATTATTCCGACTATGGAACCGGGATATTTGACAAATTTAGTCAAATATCCATAATGTAGGTTAGTGCGGGCTACCAAACATCGCTTTAAAAAAGGGATAGCATCTTTTAAAAAACCGGGTCGTTTTTTTCACTGTTTATTCGGCTCTAAAGGGGTGGAGGTAAATGACAAGACTTACCAAAATCTTACTCGTCGGTTCAGTACTGATGTTGATCGGGGGTCTACTATATGTAGGACTTAGCTTTAACGGCAAGCTGAATAGCGTAAAAGATAAAGTCAGTAGTATTGAAAAAGAGATCGAGCAGGTAAAATCCACTAATAGCTCTCAAGAGAACTCTCTGGCCAGTTTACAAAAAACAAACCAGGAACTGGTTGATAAATATAGCGGGATAGGAGGATCTCTCGAGGATCTTAAAGCTCGCCTGGAGGAGATGAACAACCTACGGGAGAAATTAACCGATGTCAGGCAGGCCTCCAAATCCGGCGACGAAGCCTTACAGTCGAAGATAAACAACCTCCAGAAAGCAAATGAAGAATTAGCAACACAGTTAAACACCGTAGAAGGTGAACTAACCAATAAAATATCAGAACTCCGGGCTAAAAACGAAAGTCTCCGGGAAAGGGTTGGAAAACTGGAGGAAGAACTCTCTGCTCTATCTTCCAGTCACAAAAAATTCGCTAAAAAAATAGAAAAAGAAATAAGCAAGTTAAAGGACAACGACGCATCTTTCTCGGCTAAACTTGAGAAGCTGGACAGCGAATTACAGAACAAATTTGCTCAACTCAATCAGGCTGATAAGGGATTGAAAAAGAAGTTAACGGATTTTATCAACACCACCAATTCGAAGTTCAATAATCTAACGGTAAAAATTAAGGGAATCAACGATAAAACATCCTCCCTGGCCAATCAATTGGATAAAACCAGCAAAGAAATTAGGGCCAAGCTGGAGGAAGCCCTGGCAAAGGAGGACAAACTGGAGAAAAAATTGGGGAAATTCGGAGAAGAACTGAATAGAAAGGTTTCCAGCCTCAGAGAAAATGATAAAACTATCGAAAGAAAAATTTCCACAATCGAGTCCGATCAAAAGAACCTTAACGAGACCCTGACGAGCATCAGCGAAAATCAAAAGGAACTGAGGCAGGACCTTTCGACGATTACTGGTAATCTGAAAAAGAAGCTCAAATTGCTCCAGCAGGCAAAGAACGAATTGGCCAGTCAGGTTGACAAATTCTATTCGGCTCTGGATAAGAGAATCAAGGAGTTAAACGAGGAAGTGTCCCACCTGGACGAGGAAAAAATCAGTCGAAAATGGGCGGTTCAACTGATTAAGGAAAAAACTCAGGAGGAAGTAGCCAAAGTTACCTCGTCCCTGAATGACAGGATCTCTTCGTTAAGATCCTCAATGAACGATTTTAAATTGCTAAAGAACAGCCTTTATTCGAGATAGGATTAGTCGTGTTACCCGGAACCGTTTTGATAATTACCTGATTTAGCCAATTTGAGGGTTCTTCTCGTCCTTAATGATTTGTTCAAAACCACTCCGCATGAGAGGGCTATGAATGGCCTCTGAGACCTCTCCCAACTCGAACCAGTCCAGTTGTTTAATTTCGTGATTTGGCTTTACTTCGCTCGGCTTTCCGGGAAGACTGGCGGCAAAATAGAATATCACCCATTGATAGCTGTTTTCCGCACCTTTTGCGCTGTAGACGTTGAGCAAACGCCCTATCCTCGGATTCACCCCCACTTCTTCCTTTACTTCCCTTCGAACTGCCTCCCCGGGCGTTTCCCCGTAAACCAGGAACCCTCCCGGTAGAGTCCAGAATCCCTCGTTATACCCTCTGGACGGTTTGACGAGCAATACTTTATCATTGTCTTTGATTACCGCCTCTACTACGACTCGAGGGAGCGAGAAGTTAACGGCTTTCCTCACAACTGGGTCCACGTTCTCCAGCATCGGAATGTCCTCTTTGTTTAACCAGGTGTTCGGATGATAAGACAGAAGCGGTTCTGAGTAGATAATTTCTTCCCCGCCGACCATCATTTTAGCTTTTTGGTTAATCTTGAAAGGGATTTCCTCCCGGGAGCGGGGGAAAATCAATCGCTCACCATCTTCAATCAAGTATATCTTCCCGTCTGTTTCAACATAATAACGAGTCATATTGATTAATAGTTTAAAGCAGGACCATACCCAGGACAACTGACAACCCTTCAATTCCCTGTAGAAGGAAACTTTAAGATATAATACCCTAAGTTGTCGTATCACACGTAGTTATAAGGGTATATATGTCATAGCCCCCAGCTTGTTTAATCCAGCTCTATGAATAAACTTTATCTATACCGAGGTGGCAAAAAGTGGAAATAAAAAAAGTCAAGAAAAGAGATGGATCCATTGTCGATTTCAATCAAACTAAGATAAGAGACGCAATTTTAAAAGCTTCACAAGCTTCCGGTTCCTCAGCCGTCAATAAAGCGGATGAGCTAGCGGAGAAAGTAACCGAAGACCTTGAAGAAATATACGGCGAGGTAGAGTTCGGGGAAGAGGAATTTCCGGAAGTAGAGGACATCCAGGATACCGTAGAAAAGGTTTTAATTGAAGAAGGTTATTATTCTACTGCAAAAAAGTACATACTCTACCGCCAGGAGCACAGACAAAAAAGGCGGGAAAAAGAAAAACTTCTCGACAGGGCCAAGATAGGAAGCGTGGGCAAGAAATTCAGCCTAAAAGCGCTTCGGGTCCTGGCTTCCCGGTACCTACTGAGAGACTCAGAAGGAAAGATCGTAGAATCTCCCAAGGAACTATTCGGACGGGTGGCAACGAACGTAACTATACCCGATTTGATGAGGGACGACCGGGTATTCGACCGGGAGGGAGGAGCTACAGAAACAGGGGAGCAGGCGGAAAAATATCTCTCTTCGTTCCGAGACTACGGAAATAGGTACGCTTTTGCCGACCATCGAATTAACCAATGGACGTTTAAGTCTATGGCGGAACTTTTCGCGAATCTCGCCGAAGACGGTCACATGAAGGTGGACTTCTCGAAGTTCCTGGATTTACTGGATAACGGTTACTTCGACCAATACCAGTCGAACTGGCAAACCTATTTCGACATGATGGTGAATCAGAAATTCCTTCCTAATAGCCCCACTTTGATGAACGCGGGTACCAGACTCGGTCAATTAAGTGCCTGTTTTGTTCTCCCCATGGAAGACGACATGGGTAAGATAATGGACGCCTCGAAAGACGCAGCGTTAATATTCCAGAGCGGTGGTGGGGTTGGAATTAATTACTCAAGTTTAAGGCCGGAAGGAGATTTAGTCGCTTCGACTTCGGGGGTCGCCTCGGGCCCGATCTCGTTTATGAGAATTATCGATACAGTTACCGACGTAGTAAAGCAGGGTGGAAAGAGGCGCGGGGCAAATATGGGTATTATTAATATAAATCACCCCGATATAAAGGATTTCATCAACGTAAAACAGAAAGAAGGCAAGCTGGAAAACTTCAATATATCGGTTGGAACTGTAGAAAGTTTCTGGGAAGCCTTCAAGGGAGAAGATAGTTCGAAGTTCGAATTGATAAATCCTCGAACCGAACAGGTAGTATCGCGAGAGAATCCCAAGGCTCTACTGGAGTTAATCGCACACTCCGCCTGGGAATCCGCGGATCCCGGAATGATTTATTTCGATAGAATAAATGAATACAACGTGCTTGAACCCGCAAAAGGAAAGATAAGGGGGACGAACCCCTGTGGTGAACAACCCCTGTACGAATACGAGTCCTGCAACCTCGGATCAATCAACCTCCACAATTTGCTCGGTGAAGACGGGTTCGATTGGGATGCTTACGAGACAACCGTTCGGAACGCCACTCGGTTCCTGGATAACGTGCTTGACATGAACAACTTCCCGCTGGATAAAATAGAACAGGCGACAAAAGCGACGAGGAAAATCGGTCTGGGCGTAATGGGCCTGTCCGATTTTCTCTACGATTCTCGAATCCCTTACAACTCCGAAAAGGGTTACGAGAAGATGGAGAAACTCGCCGAGTCGTTATCTTACTATTCGATGGACGAATCCGTAAAACTTGCTAAAGAGCGGGGAGCTTTCCCTTTATACGAAGAATCCGGGTATCCGGATGGTGAGATTCCGGTAGCCGGCTATTACGAGAGAGAAAAGCACCAAAAAGACTGGGACGATCTTATTAAAGGGATCCAGAAGCACGGAATCCGAAACGGTATGACCACCACAATTGCACCCACGGGTAGTATATCCATGATTGCCGACACGTCTCACGGAATAGAACCGGAATTCTCCCTTGCTTACGAAAAAAACGTTACGGCCGGAGATTTCTACTACGCTAACGAGGTATTCGAAAAAGCCTTGAAGAACAAGGGAATTTACAGCGAGGAACTACTTCAAAAGATAAACGAAAACTACGGAAGTCTATCGGGTCTGGAGGAAATACCGGACGAGCTAAAGGAAGTATTCGTAACCGCTCTCGATATCCACTATACCGACCACTTAACCGCCCAGGCTTCCTGGCAGGATTGGGTTACGGCTTCAATTTCCAAGACCATCAATATGCCCAGCAGCGCCACCCCGGACGACATACTCAACTCGTTCCTGCTTGGGCACAAGCTAGGGCTAAAGGGGCTTACAGTCTATAGAGACGGGTCGAAATCGAGCCAGGTACTAAATATGGACGGGGAGCAAGCAACGGAAAGAAATCTGGAGCCCAGTGACTACGTAAAGTCCTACTTGGAAGAGGAATTTGCAAACACGCCAGATGGAGAGAAGTACTTGGAAGCCCAGAACTTAGGAGAATCTTTACGGAGCGATAAACCCAGCAACAAGGACCTTCTGGAGGACGAAACCCATCCTTTGAACCAGGTAGAAGACCTGGAGGAGTGCCCGGACTGTGGCGGGAAAGTTATACACGAAGGTGGCTGCAACAAGTGCGTAGAATGTGGCTGGAGCACGTGTTCAATCAGTTAAAATAAAATCAGGCAATTAACGCCAGGGAGCAATTTTTCCTCGAAAATTGCTCCCTGCATTATTTTAAGCCAAAATCAATAACTAAAAGAAGAACCAAGCTGTCTGTCCAGGCAACTCACATCCCGACAAGCTCTCGAAGGTCGGTAAACACGTAAGTCGGTTCAATATCATTTCGCTTAAGGGTTTCCTGCGTCTCTACACCCGTAAAAACAAGAGCCGAATCCATTCCGGCTCTTTCCGCCATAAGTATGTCGGTTTCCAATCTATCTCCTATAACAAGGCAGTCCTCAGGATTTTCCGTTCCTGCAACTTCCATTGCTATCCGAGCCGCTACTTCCGAGGGTTTACCGACAATCTTTTTCGGCTCGAACCCCATTCCTTTAATTGCCCCTATTGAGGCTCCCGCGCCGGGGGATTCTCCATCCGGTGTAGGAAAAGTTTTGTCGTCATTTGTTCCGTAAAACTCAGCACCTGCCAGAAGGGCTGTCAGAGCACCGTCGAGTTTTCCGTAATTGATATTTCTATCCATACCAACAGCAAGGAGGTTTGCTTCTTCCGGTACTACTATTTCGTGACCCGCTTGCTCGAGTTCTTCGTCCAGCCCTTCCTCCCCTACCACAAAAGCTTTCCTGGGACCCTGAGTCTCGGCCAGGTACTTGGCAAGCACAAAAGCGCTATTTATAATAGATTCCGGGGGCAGATCTATACCCAGCCGGGCCAAATTATCCGAAAATTTCTTCCTGCTTCGGGTGGAATTATTGGAAAGAATGAATAACTCGCCGAATTCGCGGAGTTTTTCCAGCGCTTCCGGGGTCCCCGAAACCAGCTGATTCGACATTACGATTACCCCGTCCATATCGACGAAAATGGCTTTATAACCGTCCAGATTTAGTTCTGACATTAAAAAGAAAGACCCTCCTTTCAGATCCTTACTATAATATGAAACCTACCATAACCTTGACTATTATACCCATACCGATTGCGACTTTGACTATCGAACCGAAAAGCCTGCCAAATAAAACCCCTATTCCACTTCTAATCGCCCGGTAAGGATCACTGCCCATCATAAATTCTGTAATAAATGCGCCGGCAAAAGCTCCAGCGAAAGCGCCAATCAAGTTGCCGATTATCGGTAACGGCAAACCCACGATCGAACCTATAACGGCCCCGATAAACGAACCTATTAAACCGAATTTGCTTGCCCCGTATTTCTTGCCGCTGACTACGCTGAACAAATAGTCACCTACCTCACCGAAGATAGCCAGCCCCAAAAAGATGAAGAAAAGGTTGATACTGACTACCTCCCAACCGGTTATAAGCCCGGCAATACCGGAGGCTATTACAATCAAGAATGTCCCGGGTATCCCAATGGGTATTATTACCAATCCAACCAGAGAAAGTAATAAAAATATGATCAAAGCTAATACATTCATTTTCCCACCAAAGTTATTAGAATTTTATTTTCGCAGTTAGCCAATTACCCACTCTAAAGGAGTTTAATCCAGCCTATTAACTATAAGAGAGTGTTCTTGAACTTCCGAACCTGGTTCTGGTAGGCAAAATTTAACTGATAGAAATCCTTTTTGCAAAATACTTTTCACCCCAGGCTGAGGGGATATCGGGTTGAAACTTCTAATTAGGAAAGATTAGAATAAACGAGTACCTTCCCTCTTAAAACAAAACCCGGGGATTTGAGATATCCCCGAACAGAGGTAAAACTGTATCTTGTATTTCTTCGAAAGGGGACCTGGAGATCGTCAATCCAAAATATAGTTTTCAACCAGGAGCTTAATTTAGAGAAAGATGAAAGACACTGAAACGTCAAAAACGCTGACATTTACCCTAATTTCGCTCTCCTTTCTGGGAGTTTCTTTAACTTTTACCATATTCCCGCTACTTATCCTTCCCCTCGAAGAGAGCCTGAATCTTTCACATAGCCTGGCGGGACTTGTTTATACAATTATGTTTATCGCAAGTGCGGTAGGTCGTTTTGCCGAAAGTTTTGGGGCGGACCAACTTGGCAAGGACGTCTTTATCTACTACTCCGGCTATTTGATAGTCCTGGGGGCGATAATTTTTTCTCTCGCGCCTACATACTGGCTAATAATTATGGGGGCACTTCTAATGGGGCTTGGGAACGGGTTATTCATACCCGCCGGCTTTGCCGCGGTCTCCGAGCTATTTCCGGACGAACGGGGAAAATATATCGGTTTATACGACTCGATATTCCCGTTATCCGCCCTCGGAGCTTACGGAGTAACGAGCATAGGCGCTTTGCTGGGCAGCTGGAGGTTTGCCGTAGGTATTCTGGGGTTATATTTACTCGTAACGACCGTAACGCTTTACGTGATTCAGGGTCCGCCAAAACGGGAAAACAAAGCGGCCAGTTCCGGGGGGTTTTCACCGACAGGTGAGATAAAGAGCGCTTTCGTAAAAGCAAAAAACTGTCCGGTATTTCTTAAGATGGTGGCTCTCATTGTACCTGTAAGCATTTTTGCGAAAGGAGCAGTAAACTTCATCCCCGCCTACATGGTCCAGGCAAGGGGGTTAAATCAGGGGATTGCAAACCTGCTGTACATCGTTTTCATGGGTCTGATCATACCGGGCAAGATGCTTTCCGGAAGGGCTCTGGATAGCAAAGGCGCTCGCTGGACGTTTCTAACGGTTGTCGGTTTTATCCTAATCGGATTTACTCTATTTTCACAGGTCCCGGGACTATGGGCGCTCGCTATCGGCATCTTCGTCGTTGCCCCGGCACGGGGAGGGGTTTACACGGCAATGCACTCCCATATCCTGGACAACTTACCAGAAGAAAGCGTCAACCTTCTTTACGGACTGTTTATGGTTAGTCTCAGCGTATTCGGTTCCATAGGTCCCGGGCTCGTCGGAGCTTTGATAGATAACGTAGGGTTCCGGTGGAGTTTTGCAGTTCTCCTGGTTGTCGTACTCTTTACCATACCGATCATTCTGTCAGTAGAGAAGAAAGAGTAGTCAAATAGCCAAATTAAGATCAGAAAATTCTACCCTGGATCAAGCATTTTCGAGCTATAACTCGGAGAATCCCATTTCCAGAACTCTGAGGTTTCCTTAAAGCCCTACTTAATTCCCCCCGATAAAATAATTTACCAAATTTGCCCGAATTGTTGGCATTGATTATAGTTTGTAACGAACTTAAATTCTGAAGACCAATTTAAAAAGGAGGGAATTTTGTTAAAAAAACTCAAGGAAGGTTTGAAGGCGAGTAAGGGAGAATTCACGGAAATCAGAGTTGAAAAAACCCAAAGGACGGACGTCAAGTACGAAAAGGAAAAGCTGATGAATATCGATTCGTCCGAGGAGATAGGCGGAATAGTACGAACACTGGTTCAGGGCGGTTGGGGGATAGCGACATTCAATTCGATAGACGAGATAAAGCAAAAGACAAAAAAAGCTTACGAGGTGGGCAAGGAAGTGACCTCCCATCTTGCCGAATCGATAAAACTGGCTCCAGTTACTCCGAAAAAAGAAGAAATAAAAGCGGGTCTTAACAAGGACTTTCGGAGCGTTTCACTGGAGGAAAAGCGAGATGTAGTTCAGGATTATAATCGAAAAATGCTGAATTACGACGACCGAATTGAATCAACCAAGTCCGCCTACAGCGATTCGTTCCGGGAGCTAAGTTACGTAAACTCGGAAGGAGCAGAACTATACCAGGAAATACCCGACGTCACATTAGCCCTCGTAGCTATAGCCAAAGGGGGAAAGAATAACATTCAGACCGCCCACGATTCTATAGGGGAAGCAGCAGGATTCGAACTAATCAAGGAGAGAGAAGATATGGCCGTAGACGTTGCTTCTCAAGCTGTTTCCTTACTATCCGCGGAGCCAGTCAAAGGTGGACAATATACAGTATTGCTTAATCCCAAACTGGCCGGCGTATTTATCCACGAGGCTTTCGGACATCTTTGCGAAGCAGATCACTTTTACAAGAACGAGCGGCTTCAAGAAATAATGACCCTGGGAAGGAAGTTCGGGCCCGATAACCTGAACGTAGTAGACGAAGGCTACATTGAAGGCAGGAGAGGTAATCTCCCATATGACGATGAAGGAGTGCCACGGCAAAAAACCTATCTGATAAAGGAAGGAAAACTAAATAGCTTTCTTCACAACAGGGAAACAGCCGCCAAGATGGAGCAGGACCCGACAGGTAACGCCCGAGCCATCTCTTACCGACACGAGCCTATAGTCAGGATGACCAATACCTACATCGAAGAAGGGGAGAAGTCCTTCGAGGAACTAATTGGTTCAATCGATCGGGGCATTTACGCGAAGGATGCTTACGGAGGCCAAACCCAGCTCGAGCAATTCACTTTCAGTGCCGGTCACGGGTTTATCATTGAAAACGGAGAAATAGGTCCAATGGTAAAGGACGTCGTGCTCACGGGAAATATATTCAGATCTCTAAAGAACATCACGGGTATCGGAAACGATCTTGATATAATTGGCTCGGCTGGAGGTTGTGGAAAAGGAGGTCAGATGCCCCTCCCCGTGACCGACGGTTCACCTCATCTCCGAATAGAAGACGTAACTATAGGAGGAAGATAATGGAACTTCTAAATAAAGCTACCGAGAAGGTGGATAGTGCCGAAGTATTCCAGAAAATTGGCCGTTCAATCCCCGTCAAATTTAACTCGGGGGAGCTGGAGTCCGTCAAACACGTCGAGACAACCGGTACCGCTCTGAGAGTAATCCACGAGGGGAAGCTTGGATTCTCGACCACGACAAATCCGGAGGGTAATTCCGAGGTGACGGCCAGAGCGGTTGAAACGGCCAGGTTCGGCGAGGATGCCGGCTTCGAATTTCCCGATTCTACTGGAATAGAAAAGGTCGACACGTTTGACCCGGAGGTTTCAAACCTCGGCCCAGAAGAACTTATAGATTACGGAAAGGAAGTAATAAATCGGTTGGAGGAGTTCGATCCTGATTTAGAAGTAAGCCTAGACTTGACTAAATCGGTAGGGAAGACGAGAATCGCTAATAGCAACGGCCTGAACTTAGAGGAAGAAAAGACAAAACTTTCCCTGAGTGTGGAAGTAAAAAAAGTCGGAGAAGACGATATTTTTACGTTCCACGAATCGTCCGCGGCCCAGAAACTGGACCAATTCGACCTTGAGAGCGTAACTGAAAAAGCGATACAGAAAGTCAAGTGGGCCGAAAGAGAGACCGGAATAGAAAACGGAACTTACCCTGTGCTATTAACGCCACGGGGAACCCTCGTTCTGCTCGTCTCGCTGCTTTCCGGTCTTAACGGCCAAAACGTATTCCAGGGAACTTCGCCGCTGGAAGGCGATCTCGAGGAGGAAATATTTTCTGATAAACTTTCTATTAACGATTTCGGCTCAATGAGAGGTTCGCCGTCGAGGCGTAGCTTTGACGACGAAGGATCACCGGCCCAAAAAACTGAGTTAATAGCCCAGGGTAAGTTAAAGAATTTTCTTTACGACCTGCAAACAGCGGGTCAGGCCGAGACTGATCCTACGGGGAACGGAGTAAAAGGAGGCCTAATAAGCGGATCGGACTTCAGGTCCCCACCAAGTATAAGCCCCACCACCCTTGAAATTAGTTCGGGTACCAGGAAGGTAGGGAAACTTATATCGACTATCGACAGAGGTTTGATGGTGGATCAGGTTCTCGGGCTCGGACAGGGTAATCTTCTCTCGGGAGAATTTTCCAATAACGTTTCAGTGGCTTTCAAAATTGAGGACGGGACTATAACCGGTAAAGTAAAAGATACAATGATTGCGGGGAACGTCTACGAATTGCTAAAAGAGGGTATCGAGCTGAGCAAAGAACCGGAGTGGGTTGGAGGAGGACTAAAGGCTCCCGCGCTCGTTCTGGACGGTGTCAATGTAGTTCGGAAAAGCTAATTACCCGAATTGAACTTGCGCATACCCTCCTTTAACATTAGCGAAAGGAGGGCTGATGATGACAAGAGAACTTGGAAGTTCGGATTTAAGAAGGACGTGTTCGCCGGATGATTTTTCTTTCGAAACAACAGAAGAGCTTGAACCGTTAAAAGAGATAATCGGGCAGGATAGAGCGTTAAATGCCATAGAACTTGGTCTTGGAGTTAAGGACGACGAAAACCGTTATAATATTTACGTGGCAGGACAGCCGGGAACGGGTAAGAATTCCGCCGTAAATAAGTTTCTCGAGAAAGTAAGCAAGGAAGAAGAAGCACCTCCGGATATTTGCTACGTGCACAACTTCGAAAATCCCGATAGGCCTCAGTATCTCCAGCTGGAAGCGGGCAAGGGTTGCGAGTTCAAGGACGATATGGATGAACTCATAGAACACCTGGAGGATGGGGTTTCCGATACGTTCGAGACGGGGGAATACAAACAACGAAAGGAAGCAATCGACCAGGAATTTAACCAAAAGAAAAAGGCTTTATTCGAACAACTAGAAGAAGAAGCCTCCGAAAAAGGTTTCATACTCCAGAGAACACCTTTCGGCCTAAACACCGTACCTCAAGCGGAAGACGGAGAACCTATGGATCAGAAGGAATTCAGCGAACTGGACGAGGAAAGACGGGAAGAAATGGAAGAGCGTCAGGAAGAACTCCAATCAAGAATTCAGGAAACAATGGAGAAGGTAATGGAGGCCGAAGAGGAAAGAAACGAAAAGATACAGAATCTCAAAAAAGAGGCTATATCTTTTCTACTGGATCCGATGTTCCGGAAGCTTCAGGAGAAATATAAAGAAAACGAAAGAGCCGTAGAGTACCTCCACGACGTAAAACAGGACATCCTGGAAAACATCGACGAATTTACCAATCAAAACTCCGGGAACCAACCGGCAGCCATGCCTCAGATCACCTCCCAACAGGATCAATTCGTAAAATATAGGGTAAACGTTCTAATCAATAACGGTGACACAAAAGGAGCTCCGGTGGTCGTTGAGGATAATGCGACTTATCCTAACCTATTTGGCGCCGTCGAGAAGAAGGCTCAGTTCGGGATGATGTCGACTGACTTTACTATGGTAAAGCCGGGGGCCCTGCACGAAGCGAACGGAGGATATCTAGTTCTAAAAGCCAAGAACCTCTTCCGCTACGGGTTGAGCTGGGAAGGACTAAAGGTTGCACTGAATCAGGGAGAAATCAACATAGAAGACCCGGCACAGATGCTGGGATACGCATCCACTAAAGGACTTCAGCCGGAGCCAATTCCTTTGAATATCAAAGTAGTCATAATCGGAAACCGAAGGATTTATAATATTCTGAATAACTTTGAAGAGGACTTTCAGAAACTGTTCAACGTGAAGTCCGACTTCGATTTTGAAATGGACTGGAAGGAAGAGGAAGAGATAAAAATTGCCCAGTTTATAAGTGACCGAGCGGGAGACAGCACCGAGATAAAGCATTTCAATAGCGCGGGAGTAGCGAAAGTCGTCGAGTACTCCTCGGAAATGGCAAGGGATAAAGAGAAACTTTCAACTAAATTCAGCGAAATAACTGAATTGGTGAAGGAGTCAAGCTACTGGGCAAAGCAACAGGGTGAGGGTTACGTCGACGGGGATCACGTAAAGAAGGCCATGGAAAAAAAGATAGAGAGAAGAAGCCTAATCAAAGACAAGATTCACGAATACATTGACAGGGGCAAGATTCTTATTGACACAGAGGGAAAGGAAGTAGGACAAATTACCGGCCTGTCAGTGCTTAATACGGGCGATTTTAGCTTCGGTAAGCCGGCTCGGATTACGGCAAACGTCTACGCGGGCAAGGAAGGGGTAGTAAATATCGATCGGGAAGCCGACCTATCCGGAAGCAGTCACACCAAAGGGGTAATGATATTAAAGGGTTACCTGGGAAGAAAATTTGCTTACGACAAGCCTCTATCTTTGACTGCAAATATCGCGTTCGAACAGAGCTACTCCAAGGTCGACGGGGATAGTGCTTCCAGTACCGAGCTATACGCCATAATCTCAAGTCTTGCGGACGTAGAGATAAACCAGGGAATCGCCGTTACCGGGTCCGTAAATCAAAAAGGAGAAATTCAGCCAATAGGTGGTGCCAAGGAAAAGGTCGAAGGGTTCTATGAGGTTTGCAAAGCACAGGGTCTTACCGGAGATCAGGGAGTCATCCTCCCTCAACAAAACGTGGATAACTTAATGTTGAATGACGAAGTTATCGCCGCGGTAGAGGAAGGAGACTTTCATATCTACCCGGTTGAAACCGTTAGTGAAGGCCTCGAGGTACTTACGGGCGAACCGGCGGGAGCTGAGTTAGGGGACGAAGGATACGAAGAAGGCACTATATATGCCGGGGCAGACGATAAAATAAGGGAAATACACGAAGCACTGCAAAACAACGAAAATAGTAAAGGAGAAGAAGAATAAAAAGCTCAGGTAAAATCCCTCACCTTAACACTTAACGAGGTGGGGGATTCTAGTTTCATCTCAACTTACAAGTTCATACCTTTTACGGCTTTCCATAAAGGGTCGTAATTGGAGGATGGATTCCAGACCAAAAACCCGTTACCTTCGTGGTTCTCGATTGCTCTCAGTTCTTCCCGGATATACGTGACCAGGTCCATTCCGCGGGGCATAGCGCGGGAAAAGCCCTGAATAAAAGGCCGTATTTCAGCGCTCAGTCTACTCTTGCCCTCCTGTAAAGCAATATCGACCAATTTTTGAGGATTGTAAACGAGATCGGGATTTCGGTAATGAGAAGGATAAATCATGGGGGTTAGAACGTCCAGACTTTCTTCAAGGTAATCAAGATTCTGACCGATTGGATCAATATTTTTGCTATTCCAGCTCCAGATCGTCCTCCCGTATACGTCCGCTGACAACCTGACCTGAGTGTCGATCGCCCTTCGGACCCGGCTGACGAAATTCGAAATTACCTTGCTCCTTCGTTTGTAGTTGCCGCCAATGCTTCCCGGACCATCCGAGTACCGGATGTAATCGAGCTGTATTTCATCAAATCCCATTTTGGAAATCTCCCGAACCAATCGAACGTTGTACTTCTGAACCAGTGGATCCTCTGGGTCCACCCAGTTGCCCCCGCCACAGCAATAAGCCGCCATAAGTTTATCCTTAAAACAGGTTAACCTGGCAATAACGTAAATCCCTTCTTCGTGCAGGCGGGTTATAATTTTACCTAAATCCAACCTTCCCGTGGTCGCACCTAGTTCAGAAGCCAGCTCCACGTCAGAAGAGTAAGTAACCTCCCCGGAGACGTTTTTGACGTTAATAACGACTGCGTTAAAGTCGTGCTCTTTCAGAACCTTCGCCCAGTCCCCCGCGTTTTCGGCTGAAATCGCCCGCGAGTGAAGGTAAATTCCCTTAATGGTTCTGGTTTCTCCCTGGGTCTTCTGGCCGATGGGATTTGTTATGTTAACGAAGGTCCTCTGACCTACGCTCGTAGGGGTAAGCGCCACTAAGCAAATTACGATTACGATACCGGCAGCTATTCTAATCGGTCTGAACGCGCCCTTGGGAAATAGTTTTAGCATTATTGACCGATAAATGGTGGAGCGGTTGTTTTTTATCTACAAGGAAAACCGTCACCAGTCCAACTAAAATCCGTCTAAACTTTTCCACAACCAACCTCACCAACCTCGGAGCTCGTTTCGTCCCGGACCAGGGTTTAATAATTCCGAAGGTGGATTATATTTAAAGGAAAGATGGAGGTAAGTGATGAAAAACAAAGATTTAGCCAACTTTGCAAAGTTTATCTTTGAGCTGGGACAGCTAAAACGGACTCCTCGATCTGGCTGGCTTAAACTCGGAGTGAACAACCCCGAATCCGTAGCTGCCCATACTTTCCGAACAGCAATTATCGGCTACCTGCTGGGTCAGCTAGAAGGTGAAAACCCATATAAAGTAGCAGGTTACTGTCTGTTTCACGACATGGCGGAGACAAGGACAATGGATCTCGATTGGCTTGCCCAGAAATACCTGGACAAGGAAGATTATACCTCGTCGGAAATAGTAGCAAATCAAATAGCCAGGCTACCGGAGGACCTAGCGTCCTCGATCGACGACTTAATGAATCGATGTCCCGAGTCGGAGGGCTTAAAAAAAGTTACAAAGGACGCCGACTTACTCGACCTAATATTTCAGTCCCTGGAAATAGTACATCAGGGAAACCCGCTTGCCCGTAAGTGGTTCTACAACACTTTACCACGCCTGGAAACGGAATCCGGAAAACGGATAGGTGGTTTTCTCAAAGACAAAGAACAACAGGGTGAACTGGAAAAATTGATAACCTGGTGGGAAGGAGCCCGGGTTAACTCAGACCAAGATAATTAGACAGGTTTTCAAGTATTTGGTCCAGCGATCCGGTTTCCTCTTCAGTTATCTCTCCGTCCCCCCCTAAATCTCGCATCTTTTTTATGTCCTCTAATAGACCTTCAGATAGGTCCGAGGGAATTTTTCTGTTCTTATCGGTCTCCGCGAGCAAAAACTCGGCCACCTGGTTAAGTTTCTTGCCGGTTACCGAGTACTGGCCGCTCTCTCGCTTTATTGAAATATTCGAAAAGAAGAAACCCGCGTAAAACCGCCATAATTCTTCCGGAGTCAGGTTTTTCTGAACCCAGCTAATGATTGGAAACCCCAGCAAGTAGTTAATCCGTAGATCGAAATGAAGGGAGGACCTACTTACGCTCCTGTCCTTCACCCTGAGCTGATCTATGTCCCCGATAAATCCCCCTCCAAATACTATTTCTTCCGTTATATTCAACGAACCAGAATACGAGGCACTCGCCACTTTATTCCCGTTCCGGTAAAGGTTAATTGTTTTTCCATCCCAGGTTAAAGCTATATGGGTCCAGTATCCCGGGTTGATCTCTTCTCCTGTTAATATTACTCCAGCTTGTGGTTTGTTCAGCGCGAGCTTGCTACCGTTTACCCCAAGGTACCAATCGCCCGAGCTAACTAGCTTTTCCGC
>JBDGQU010000053.1:32733-42198 GCA_042218715.1 Bipolaricaulia bacterium
GAACAAATGTATCCCCGGATTTTTTTCTCTCCAGCTTCTTTCTTAGAGGTGGAACTCTGTTGACGAGAAAGGTAGGTGCGTTGACGGATTTTAGAGACTTACTCAGAGAAACCAGAGAAGAGTCGAGACCGCTTTCTTCTATAAAGGACGGATCTTTCCACATAAGTAATTTCCAGTTCAACAGAATTTCCCCAAGAGATTTGCCAAGGTTAGCTTCATCCGCTGCAGAGGATTGTAAGTTTATCGAACCTACCAAAAAGGTAACTAACATTAAACTCAACAGAACAAGGAAAAGACGGTTAATACTACCTTCCTTCATACGGAACCTCCAGTTCTTTTAAGAGCTTCTAATTCACGACCGCCAGCATCTTCGTAGTACCTAAAATTCCATTCCGTGGTAGAGTATTTAGATTTTGCAAGATATGAGGCAACCTTCCACTCATCTTCGAAAATTTTACCTGGATCCGGACGCCCGCCCAGTGTTTCTGCAAATTTTGTTATGATAATACCTACTAAATTTGGTAACCTCACACCTGCTCCCTCCAGATCCTCGATGTTCCCCACCGGGTCCGGCGTTGACGCGACACGCGAGACTGGCTTATCGTAGTCTGCCCTTCCGGCTCTAAGGAAACTACTCATCTCTTTCATGAAACTATCTCGTTTCACCAACAAAGTCCCGTGATGGAGGAGCCCCCTGCGCCTGGATTGAGCAACTCCACCTATCTTGAGCGAATCTACAAAAAGTCCATTGGTCTGGATCCTAACATCAGGTCCTAATTCCGAGAGTGCAGAAGCCACCGGGCCCGACATCTTTTTGGACTCTTCTTCTACGCTACCCGCTGACGACTCGGGAAGATAGAGTGAGTAATTCAAGTTACCCGGATGATGTAGTACCGCGCCCCCACCAGTTGGCCTTCTGATAACGGGAATATCGGATTTCTTACAATTTTTTAGATCCAGTTCTATTTCCGCTTCCTGGGACCTCCCAATTATCGCCGAACGCTCGTTTCGCCAGAACCTAATAGTGGGAGGACTCTTTCCCTCCGACACGGACTTTGAAATGGCTTCTTCCAGGCCGAGGTTTAACGATGGAGGCCTGATTTCCAGATCTTTTATTACTCTTATTCTTTTCGTCGTATCCATTTCGAAGCTTTAAACTTCCACCTCCGTTACCTGGAAGCACTGGTTAAAATCCACTGGACTAAGTTTCAAACTCCCGGGTTTCCAGGTAAACTTCTTTGGCTTTATATGAACTCCTCACGAACGGTCCGGCAATTACGTTTTTGAACCCCATTTCCTCCGCAGTATCCTCGAGCTCTTCGAAGGCGGTACTGTCCCAAAATCTTTCAACGGGTAGTTGATCCTCCGTCGGCCTCAAGTACTGACCGATAGTAACTATATCCACTCCGACCCTGTAAAGGTCCTCTAACGTCCTCTCAATTTCTTCTAGCTCCTCACCCAGTCCTGCCATTATCGAAGACTTAGTTACCAGATCCGGGTCAACTTCCTTCATCTTTTCCAAAACAGAAAGCGTTAGTTCGTATCCGGCTCTGGCGTCCCTTACTTTGGGCGTCAACCGCCTCACGGTTTCTATATTGTGACCCACAACGTCCAGTCCACCTCGGGCTACTCGCTCGAGGGCATCGACCTTGCCCTTAAAATCCGGGATTAATCCTTCTACCAGGGGAGGATCAGAAATCTCCTTTAGTGCGTCAACTGTCGCCAGAAAATGTTCAGCACCTCCGTCGGGAAGATCGTCCCGATCCACTGACGTCAATACTACGTAGTCTAGATCCAATCTTTTGACAGCCTCTTTTAACCGCCCGGGTTCTTTCTCGTCTATCGTTCCGCCAGGATGACCAGTTTTCACGTCACAGAAACTACAGTTCCTGGTACATACGTTTCCCATTATCATGAAAGTCGCCGTTCCGTCACTCCAACACTCACCCTGATTCGGGCAGTCAGCTTCCCGACAAACCGTATCTATTCCAAGTTCGTCCAGCTTCCTTCCCAGTTTTTCCCGACTTTCCGTCCCCGGGGCACTCGCCTTTACCCAATCCGGTTTGTGCCTCACATTGACCCTCCTCCTGAAAATTCCTCGTTTAACTGGGTCAACAGAATCTTCTTCACTTCTTCCAATTTCGTATCGACGAAATCTTCGAGGGAGACTAACGTGGCTCCTTCAACACCGCAGGGACGGATCAGGCCGGCTTTTTCTTTATCTAATGAAACATTCAAAGCTAATCCGTGCATTGTATACCATTTTTTAACTCGCAGACCCAGGGATCCAAGTTTCCTGGTTTCGTCTCCTTTAACCCAGAGGCCTATCTTATTTCCTTCCTTAAACTCTACGTTCAGCCCTAGTTCCTCCACGGTCCGACTCGCAGCTGAGCCCAGTTTTTTGATAAATCTTCTGAGATCTTTTCCGTAACCTCGGAGATCAAATATTGGATAGACTACTAACTGGCCCGGCCCATGGTACGTTATTCCTCCCCCGCGATCCAGTTCCACTAGCTCCACCCCGTTATCGGAAAGAAAGTCCTTGCTAACGAGCAAGTCCTTTTCCCGAGCCGACTTACCCAGGGTGATCACGGGTTCGTGTCTCGTAATCAACAGGACATCTTCTCCAGAACCCTCGAGCCGGCGAGAAAAAATTCTTTTTTGCAGTTCGTAATTTTCCCTGTACCGAGTTAATCCACAGTCAACAACCTTATAGCCGATATCCGAACTTTCGAACCGAGGCGTCACTACTTTCACTCTACCTTAACCGGTCGAGGCTAAAATTGCTCTATTATATCCAGCACGTAATCCAGGTCCTCTCTTGTATGATCGGCCGACAACTGAAATCTAATCGATTCGTCACCGCGGGGGACTACGGGATATACTATGGCGGTCGCCAGAATATTGTTGTCTTTTAGATATTCAACCAGGTTTTTAGTCTCCTTGGTGTCCCTTATCATCAAGGGAACTACCGGGTGAGGTCCTTCGATAACCTCGTGGCCGATATCTTTCAGCCCTTCTTCAAAGTAATTGGTCATCTCTGTCAGATGAGCCAGCATGGACCGACCTTCGTCACTATCCAGTATCTCCAGAGATTTTATCGCGGCATCCGCCTCCGGAGCCGTTATCGGATTTGAATATATGTAAAACGGGGACGTTTCCCTTAAATAGCGAGTGATGGCCTTTTTAGTGACCACGTATCCCCCATTGACTCCCAGCGCTTTACCCATAGTTGAAACTATCAGGTCCACTTCGTCTTCTCCCGTGACTTCGGTGGTACCCCTTCCAGTTTCCCCGTAAGCTCCGACACCGTGAGAATCGTCCATTATCGTAAATACCCCGTCTTCGAATTCCGAATCGTACTTTCGAGCCCGGTCAACGAGTTTTGGCAAATCGGGGTAGTCTCCTCTCATACTGAAAACGCCGTCCGTAATTACAACCACTCGTTCGTAAGCGCCTACCGCTTCCCGAAGTTTCTCCTCCAGACTATTCATATCTAAATGATCGTAAATGTCTTTGCCTTTCGGTTTCGCCATCCTTATGCCGTTAATTATGCAGTTATGGTTTAATTCGTCCGAAAGAATCAGAGTTTCATCAGAAGTTAGAGGTCGAATAATACCGGTCATAGTGGCGTACGCCGAAGAGTAAATTACACAGGACTCTTTGTCGTGAAAATCGGCAAGTTTTTCTTCCAGTTCCACGTGAGGTTGGTAAGTTCCGTGGATAAACCTCACGGCTCCGGGTCCCGAACCGAATTTTTTGGAACTTTTCTCTTCTGCTCGAATTACTTCTTCGTTCAAATGTAACCCCAGATACGAATTAGAATTCATCTTTAAAAACGCTCCCTCTTCCCCCTCTATTCGATAACGCGGAGCGTTTCCGTTCGGAGATTTTTCGATTCCGGTTATTACCAACTCGTCGCCTTTCGCTCTACCTTTTTGTTCGAGTTCCTTGAGTCTATCTCTAACCTTCTCTTCTAGCTTCTCAAGCGGCATACACCTCACCCCAAATTTTCATTTTCATTAAGGATACGGAAGCAGCTGATAGGGGTCAAATTGGAAGGTGTAAGTTGGTGTAATCGGAATAGTTGCCAGTCCGTTTTCTTACTTCTATAATTTACAAACTCTTCTGGAGGGTTCCCGATAATGGCGTCAAAAATGAATAATATTCTTGTCATTGGAGCTACTGGCCAGATTGGTTCAGAGCTAACTCCTGAACTTAGAAAAAGATATGGAGATGAATCCGTAGTAGCAACTTATCTTTCTACCGAAGAACCGGATAGCGACTTATCTCGCGGCCCACTGGAGAAGCTAAACGTATTAAATAAAGACAGAATGGAGAGAATTATAAAACGGCACGACATAGATTCCGTATTCAACTTAGCGGCTATACTGTCGGCAAAGGGTGAAGAAAACCCCGTTAAAGCTTTTCAGGTAAATGTGCTGGGTTTTTTTGATCTTCTTGAATTAGGAAGGAAATTTGACCTGACAAGGATAATCATACCGAGTTCGATAGGTGTATTCGGGCCCGAAGTTCCAAGCAAGAAAGCACCCAATGAAACGGTGCTCAGGCCAACGTCGATGTACGGAGTAACGAAAGTTACGGACGAATTGCTCGGGAATTACTATTTTAAGAAATTTGGCCTGGACGTCCGGGGCCTCAGGCTTCCCGGGATAGTAAGTTCAAAGACGTTACCGGGCGGGGGGACGACGGATTATGCGGTCGAAGCCTTCTACGAGGCGATTAAACAAGGCCACTACACTTTCTTTGTTAGAGAGGATACCACCCTGCCGCTGATGTATATGCCCGACTGCGTAAAGTCCCTAATAGACCTCGCAGAAGCGGACCTGGATAATCTGGAGCACCATTGTGATTTCAACGTATCTTCAATGAGCTTCTCGGCCGGAGAACTTGCTCGAAAGATTGAGGAATTCATCCCCGACTTTACTTACGAGTTTGAGCCGGACGAGCGACAAAAAATAGCTGATTCCTGGCCCAATTCTATGGACGACACTCCCGCACGAGAGGAATGGGGCTGGGAACCCAATTACGATATGGAATCCATGGTAAAAGACATGATAGAAAAACTGGAGGCAAAATTACACTAAGATGATTTTCGACGATCGCCCGGAGGGCGCAGAATTTCGGCTCCTGCATACGAGAAAAGAGGAAATTGCCAACGGTATTTCTCACGGGCTGGGTACAGCCCTGAGCGCAGTCGGGTTAATCCTGATGATCCTCCGAACCCTCCCCTTCCAGGACCAGTTGCGGCTCGCCAGCGTAGTAATATTTGGTACGTCAATGATATTTGCTCACCTGGCATCCACTCTCTATCACATCATCCCCGAGAAGAAATACAAAAAAATCCTCCAGTTCGTCGATCACGGTTCGATATACTTCCTGGTCGCGGGTACCTTTACTCCTCTGCTTCTGGTAACTTTGAAGCCAGCATTGGGCTGGATCATGTTCGCCCTGGTCTGGGCCTTCGCCTTCGGAGGAATCGTATTCAAAATCTTCTTTATAAACAGGTACCCCAGATTCGAAGCTAGCACCTACGTCATCATGGGAGCTCTCTCCACGTTGATAATGAAGCAACTTTACCTGGGATTGCCCTTCGTCGGGTTTCTCTGGGTTCTGCTTGGTAGCTTGATTTACCTTCTGGGGTTAATTTTCCTGGGCTGGCACAGTCTTCCTTACAACCACACGATCTGGCACCTATTCGTAATGGGTGGGAGCGTCAGTCACTTCTACGCTATCTACTTCTACGTCCTACCGCCGGGCTAATAAATAGGGCTCTCAATTAATCTTCCCGGTATATCCTGCCTGGCGGGAGTAACTCCACCTCGAAGGAAGGGGCTTCAGGCCCTACTACCGATTTTTTCAATTCCTCTATTCTGTCCTTATACCTGGAAGAGATGTGGATTCCAAGCATCTTATTTTTAACTCCCGCCGCTTTACCCGCCTTTACGGCTTCCTCGAGTGTCGCGTGTTTGTACATTTTTCTATCCTCTTCGACGAGGAACGTACAATCGTGACACAGAACCTCGGTTCCCTTTATCTTGCCCGGGTCCAGAGGGACTGAATCCCCCCCATAGGTAAATATCTTCTGCCGGTAGGTTTCTACTAACCCTTCCCGGCCTTCTCGTTCAGCCAGCTCCTTGATTCTCTGTTCAGAAAGACCGCGATATCTTTCCTTCAACCGTTGACGTTCTTCGATAATATTGTAACCAAGGGAAATCTCACTACGTGAATGCTCGGTTGAGAAAGCACTAACAAACCGGGGATTCCTTGATCCATCATCCTCCCCGTGAACCTGAACCTCTTCCCCGGATTCGAGGGGTTCCCACTCTAGCGGGTACTTCACGTGATTATTGGTTCGGCTGAGGTAGTTCATTAACTCTGAAATATGGAAATTGTTCCTGGGGTAGTAAATCGTTAATGGTTTTTTCTTGTCTCCCATGGCGTTATTCCTGATATTTACCAGGCTGACCAGCCCTGCTATATGATCCGTGTGACCGTGAGAAAGAAATACTTTTTCTATGGCGAAGGATTTATTACCCATTATGCTGCTAACACTTTCCCCGGCGTCAAAAAGAATTCTATCCGGACTATAATAGAGCCAGCTGGAATAAAGCGCTTTTGAATAAGCAAGTATTTTCATTTAAAAACCTTTAATTGCGGGCGTTGAATCCTTTAAGAAATGCGTCGATATTTTTTCCCAGATCTTCCCCAACGTACCCGCCTTCCAGAACGGCAAACGTAGGAAGCTCCATATCGCTCAATAACTCCCCAATTTCCCCGAATGCAGAAGTGGAAAGCCCAACCGAAGCCAGAGGATCATCCTTGTGACCGTCAAATCCAGCTGACAATGCCAGTTGTTCGAAGTCTTTATCCTTTAGTTTCCCCAATTCTTGTCGCAATAATTTGAGATACTTTTTGTCTCCTATAGTCGCCGAAACAGGGTGGTTAATGGCATTCTGCCGGGTTTCTCCTCCCGTACCGGGAAACCCCGGCGAACGATGGAGGGAGAGATAGGTTACATCTTCGTTTCCAAGGAAAATATCTTCGGTACCGTTGCCGTGGTGAGCGTCAAAATCAACGATTAGCGTCGAAAGACCGGATTTCTCAACCGCTATTGCGAGATTGTTGAAATAGCAAAAACCACCGAGAAAATTTCTTCCGGCGTGGTGGCCGGGGGGTCTCATTATGGAAAGGTCTCCGGACTTTTGAGCTTTAATCGCTCCCCCCACGGAAAGAGTTGCGTAAAAAAACAGGTCCTCGTATTTAGGGCAATCCGGATCGGAAAAACGACCCTCTTTAACCCTCTGAACGAAATCCTCGTCGTGAACGAGAAACAGATCTTCGGTCGAAGCCTGAAATGGCTCCTTTATTCTGTATTTATCTTTTAAATAATTATAAGCCGTCTTTACCCGATCAGGGCTTTCTGGATGGCCTGCCGACCGGTACTGCAATGCTTCTTCGGAAAATACTAAATCCATATTCCACCTCTATACTACTCCCTGACTGGACTTAGACCACATTTCAGCGGACCAGGATAAAGTATCCCGGTCATTACAATTCAATTTGTCCGGTGCATCTCCTCTTCCATTTCTACGTAGTCCCCGTACTCCTCTTCGACTTTTTCCATGTGTTGTTGAATTTGCTCGTGTTTGTTGGCTAACTGATCCGGAATTTCTCTCCCCTGCGAATCCAGATAGTTATAGATGGCTTCTACTAACCCGTCGGCAGCTAGATTGGAGCAGTGCATCTTTACCGAGGGCAGCCCGTCCAGTTCCTCCGCTACCTTTTTGTTCGTTATCTCCAGCGCTTCGTCCAGAGTTTCTCCTTTTGCTAATTCTGTTACCATCGAAGAAGTAGCTATGGCCGCTGTACAGCCAAAAGTCTCCCAGGAAATATCTTCGATGACTTCTTCCCCCTGGTCGTTTTCGCTTACCTTAATGTAAATCCACATTACGTCCCCGCAAAGTGCGTTTCCGACCTTCCCGATAGCGTCGGGGTTTTCCATCTTTCTCTGGTTACGAGGATTGTTAAAATGCTCCATTACTTTCTCCGAATACACTACTACCACCTCTAGGCGTTGTTGCTCGTCATTTTGAAAGAGGGGAGGCCCTTCTTAACTCTTCCACTACCTCCGGAAGCTCACTTAACAGATAATCTACTTCTTCTTCCGTTGTTTCCCTACCAAGTGTGATTCTCAAACTACCGTGAGCGAGAGACAGGGGCAACCCTATGGCAAGCAGGACGTGGCTCGGTTCCAGACTCGGTGAAGAACATGCAGAGCCGGTGCTTGCCGCTATATTTCTATTATCCAACTTCATTACTATCGACTCACCCTCTATGCCTTTAAAGCTGAAGTTGGCGTTATTCGCTAGCCTATTCTCCCTTGGTCCATTAAGTCTCGAATCCGGGATCTTCAAGACTTCTTCAATTATCCTATCCCTTAAGGCCCGTTGTCTAGGCATCTCTTCGTCCCTCTCCTGAGCTACGAGCTCGGTAGCTTCTGCCAGACCTACAATTCCCGGGATGTTCTCCGTCCCGCTCCTCAGGCCCTTTTCATGACCTCCTCCGTGTAAAAGTGGTTCCAGAGTGACACCTTTACGACGATAAAGCATGCCCACTCCTTTCGGGCCATAAATTTTATGACCTGAAGCCGATAATAGATCGACGTGTTCGAGATCAAGTGGAAATTTTCCGTAGGCCTGAACTGCGTCCGTGTGAAATAGCGCACCAGTTTCGTTAGCTATCTTTGCAAGCTCGCCTATCGGTTCGATCGTCCCTATCTCGTTGTTCGCGTACATAATTGAAACGAGAGCCGTATCTTCCCGCAATGATTCCTTAAGGTCTTCAGGGCTGATCATGCCGTCTTCGTCAACCTCGAGATAAGTTACCTCATGTCCTTTCTCTTCCAACCACTCAAAGGTGTGAAGAACAGCGTGATGTTCGATATTTGAAGTAATAAAATGAGCGGGCTCGTCCAGGGAAAAAGCAACGCCCTTTATCGCCAAATTATCGGACTCAGTAGCACCGGAAGTAAATACTATTTCTTCCGACTTTACTCCCAGGGTATCCGCCACCTTTTCCCTGCTCCTTTCCAGCCCTTCCCTTCTTACCGTATTTGCAGCGGAATATAAACTCGAGGGGTTCCCGAACTTGTCCCGGAAAAAAATCGACATTTTTTCCTTTACGGACTTTGCTACCGGCGTTGTTGCCGCATTATCCATATAGACCAGTTCTTTCATCTCTTACCTCCTACAAAACTATACTATTTTGGTCCAGTTTAATCAAACCAAATCAAGTAAGCTATAACACCGGTACGGGTGTCTCTTGAGAGGGGTTATTACTTCGTTTATAATAACTTCACAATTATGGGGATGTAGCTCAGTCGGGAGAGCGCCGCGTTCGCAACGCGGAGGTCGGCGGTTCGAGTCCGCTCATCTCCACCAG
>JBDGQU010000054.1:0-9731 GCA_042218715.1 Bipolaricaulia bacterium
TCAGTAAAATCTGTTCTCCCATACGTTCACAAGCAACTTGGAAAGTCTCTCCTATACGATAGAGCGCATCAGTCGCCGGATCAGGTTACGCCACACCAAAAATAATGAGGAGTTGCCGAGAAGATCAAAGAACGACGAGAGAGGTTAAAAGAACAAGTACTTGAAAAACGAACGAAAATAAACAAACTAAGATAGGTCTCCAGCACTCACCTGGCACTGAGCTTTCGTGTGTAGGCTTCTTGCGAATAAATAGTGTCAAGTAATGCTAGAGGTCGTTCAAAAAGTGTGGTCTCTAGAATTGGCAAAAACTGATATTTATGCCAAAATGGCATAGGGGTATTATGAAAAATAACCTAATGATAAAGCCTTTAGCAACATTGCTATGTTTGCTCTTATTGATATCTGGTTTAACTTGCTTAACTTTTGGTGAATCTAATGACCTAAAAGAAGTATCTCTTGAAAAAGACTTAATCCGCCTGGCTTTAACCAAACTTGATCTTACGAAAGAGGCCCTGAAAGTTAAGTTTCCCCCGGGTTATATGTCATCCAGGGCCCCGCTTCCACAACAGGTCCCTTACAAATTGGACTTTTTCCCCGATTTATACAAGGAACCTCGGATGGTTTACCCTTTCAGTAAAGTAATGGAAAAAGCGGTAAGTAAACTATTAAAACCAGGATACAAAGAAAAAAATATGCTTTACAAGCTTTTATTCTATTTGGGCATAGATAAGCTCAATCCGGGTCTATTTAGAGGCTACTACGGTGATGAACTAAAACCACCTGAATTACCGGAAGAAGAGCCTATCTTGACGGCTTATGATAGATTGTTGAACGTAAAGAATAGATCCTGGGTATTAAATAACTATTCCTACACCAACCCCAAAAAGCGAGCGGAGAGTGAAATAGAAAAGTTACCGAAAAAACTTCGTGGACCCGTAGGGAGATATCTCATTTACCTCAAGCACGCGCTTAATTGGCATCTGAAAGGGGTTCGTAATGTAAAATATGAAGACCTGAACAAAGTATACCAAATAAGGGACTTCGGTCGTTCTCATCAAAGTGCTCAGAAATTTCATCCAGCGATAGAAGATGTCGAAAAATCATTGGACAAATCAGCCATTTTTACTGCATCTCAACAGGTTTCCCTCGCCACTATGGTGTTTAGTGACGAAATTAAAAAACTGTCTACTGAGATGGGCGAATTTGGTACCGTAAGTATACCAACTCCTATAGGACGGGTGGTAATTTCGGACTCTCAGGATAGTTCTCATAAATATTCGGATGCCTTACTTATAGTTGATTTAGGAGGAGACGATCAGTATCAAGGCTTAGTTGGAGCTAACCCGAGCCCTCATATCCCAATATCGGTCTGCATAGATTTATCGGGTGATGACTCATACAAAAATTCAAACAAGAAATTGGCTACACAAGGCACAGGGATACTGGGAACTGGAATACTAATGGATCTGGGGGGAAACGATAGTTACAATTCCTACTCTTACTCCCAGGGTATGGGGTTTTTTGGTACTGGGATACTTTACGATGAAGAGGGGGATGACAGTTACTCCAGTATATATTCTTCTCAGGGGACAGGTTACTTTGGAATCGGCTTAAACCTGGATAAAACAGGAGATGATGAATTCTACCTCGGAGGTATGGGGCAAGGGTATGGAGGCCCGGGAGGCATAGGAGTTTTGGCTAATTATTCCGGAAACGACCGATACGAAGCAGAAAGGTATCCGTCTGAAAAGGTTAAACTAGCCGACTACCATGCCGATAATCTGATAAACGGAAACATGGCTCAAGGGGTAGGAGGAGGAAGGAGAGGTGACCTCACAGATGGAGAAGCTTGGGCCGGTGGGCTAGGAGTTATTATGGATATTAAGGGGGATGACAAGTACAAATCAGGAAATTGGTCACTTGGGGCTGGCTATTGGTTCGGAACCGGTATCTGTTTTGATAAACACGGTAATGATACTTACAACAGCGTTTACTTTACTCAGGGTTCGGAAGCCCACTGGGCTTTAGGGGCTTTGATAGATGAAACCGGTGATGATCACCATAACCTATTCGACAGAAGACTCTACTTTAAAGAAGGCGAAACTAGTGTTAAGGGAGGAGCAGGTCTGGGTTTCGGCTGGGACGGCGGCACTGGGATAGTCATTAACCGAGAAGGTAATGATACGTACAAAAGCCAAAGAACCAGTTTCGGCTTAGCTGATATTAGAAGCCACGCCTATTTCTTTGATGAGGGGGGTAACGACTACTATCTTTATGGAAAAGGTAAAACGGGATTTGGAGCCTCTGACAGTCGGGAATCCTACACAAAACCAACACTCGGCAGTACCTATAACCTAAATAAATATAGTAACAATCTTGGGATGTTTATTGATTCCGGTGGTAACGACAAATACCAAGAATGGAATTTCAGGGAAAAATTTGAATCCAGTACAAAAAGCTCCCGGTTTACCGAAAATTCTTACTGGCTTACCCCTTGTCTGGAAGATGCAAAAAAGGGGAATAACTTTGGTATCGGGCTGGATACTGAAGGGGGAATTATTAAAGTTCACGAATTTTGGGAGGAATGGTAATATTCTTCGAGTTTGAGCAATATTGAAGGACCTTTCGCTGCCGATAATGTTTTGGTAAGTTACTCTGATGGGGTAACCAAGATTATCCGGGGCGGAAAGCACTAACATTATATAGCTCAAAACGCCCGCAAAATCTCAATCACTGTGGTTAAAAGAATTGCCACAAAAGTAGACAATTATGGCTAGACATCGAGATCAACTATCAGTTTACTTCTCAAATTACAAATTCAAGAAAATTCAATATCGAACTATGATTACTAAGACCTAATTGTAAAAGATTCAGTCAAAACATAGGACTCATCAAGATAAATCTTGACCTTCCATCGCCCTGACAAAGAAGCTGCATTGGAGCCATCAATATCAATCCAAGCCCAAACGGCATACCAATTCCAATAGTCGTAATCCTGAGATTCGGGCTTAGGAATGGTACGGCTCGTTGTATAATAAAGTTCTCCATTAGGTTGATAAAATTTCCACAATACAGTCCGGCTTCTATGTAATTCGCCAAATTTGATCCATGCAACAGCCTTCTCATCACGACTGGAAAAAGTATTCTTTCTAATAATTGGATTACCAGGCTCATCTTCTTCTACGTGCTCGCACATGGTGTGATCAAGAACTATTTGCTGAGACTTTTGGGGTCCATCTTCGTGACTTCGGCAAGAACTTTCTCCTACCTCGTAATGGAAGGTATCGTAACCAGCATCTCCCTCACTGTCTCCAGCCAAAAGTGTCAATTTTCTACTACCGGCCGGTCCCACGATAGTACCATTTATAGTATATCTACCCGAAGATACGTCTTTGGTGTCGACGAGTATTTTCTTCCCTCCCGCCCCAGATCTTGCCAGCTTATACCGGGCATCGCAGTTAAAAACTAAGGTTACAGTAGCTCTATCACCAATTTGATAGCAATGCCGATCCATAGAAACACTGACCTGAAAGTTATCACACGATTCTTGCTCAGGCCTGGGATTACTATCTTGGTATTTTCTCATATGTCCCGCACAATGTAGCAATACCTTACTGTCGGGGCTGTAATTTTCCTGGGAAACTTTAAACTTCACTAGATCCCCAACTTGAACTTCTAAATCACTCCAATCGTTGTAAGGACCATGATCAGCACAGGTCATTACAGTGTCCGAAGAAGGAGCTATCGAGACAGCGGTAAGTTTCTCACCTGCTCTAATAGGACCACTGATAGGTCTTTCTACCCGAAGATAGAAGTATTTGAAGTCCTGATCTTGAGTGTAAGAGACATCTACAACAGTCCCAATAAAAGATACAGCAGAGGGTTCAGCGACCACACTCGAAGGAAGCGCCGAAAAAATGAGGGCTATCGCAAAAAAACAAAACAAACTTTTATACAATAACCTAAAGTCTTTAAACATTAAAACTCCTCCTTTTGAATTGTAAATTACATTTTTCTCTGGGTTGTGTCAATCATCTATAGGGTTTTTTGTCTTTGGCAGGTTCCCGTCTTTCTTAACCTTTAGCGGAGACTAGAGCGGAAATCGTAAGCAACGACCTATTTCGTACTTTTACCAAGCTATCACTTATCCCCATACCAAATTTAGGTTTATCCCGTATATAGTTGTGGTATTGGCTGGCTCATGCACTACAGTGACCTTTTCCCCTTTGTAATAAAGAGGAGCAGTATCAGAGCTTGCTATATCCAGGTATCGACCGTAGGCTTTGACCCTTATGACAAATCCAAGTAGCTTGGTCCAGGACTTTATATAAGCCCTATAGCAGGAACCGCTATCTTGTTCCACGGTAGGATTATTAAACCCTGAATTTACGTCACTTAAGTAAGACTTAACTGAACCAACTTTAAGCCTTGACCCACTACCTCCCACTGTGAGTGAAAGGGATGGACTGAGGTCAAATCTTAAGTTCGCTCCTCCTAGCCAGAAAAACTGTTTAATCTCTCGCCTGTAGCCTCCTTGGCCTATTACTTTATCATGCCAATATCTGGCCCAAAATCCCCCGTAAGGTTCCAAAGCACCCTGTCCGAAGGCGTAAGCGGGACCAATGTAAGACCTGAAACGATAAATTCTGTCCCGAGTGCTAGCAGTGAGGGGATCTCCGCCCCAAGTTTGTCCATCGTAAGTCAAGTTCCCTCTGGAAAAAGATCCCTCGATTTGGCCAAAAGAGTAGTCTTGTCCAAAAAAGCTACCAATGAGAGGGAAACGAACGGAAAGGTTTACAGTTGATAGCGTTCCTTTTTCCTCTATAAAGACTCCGTATGAGGATTCTTGATAGGTAAAGCTTTCAGTTCCTATTCCCGCACCTATCTTTGTTGGCCAATTTATTACGGAACCATCTCTAGAGGTCTGGGAGGCGCCAACAATTGGTAAACTTAAAAAAATGACAAGGTTTATAACAACCAGGAGAAAAAGGGTGGATTTTAAATTGCCCATCCTCCTCTCCCCGCTTTTGTGACAACAATTAACCAAAGGAGCCATTTTTACCCCCTTAATACACCAAAATTAAGAGATATGAGTGAGTAATCAAAATACACCCTAACCCTGCCGGGTCGACCAAAACTGCTTAAAACGGCACTCAAAACTTGCTATATTACCTGATAGTTGGGTAATATAGTATGCAAAAAGATTAACCCCCTCGGGCGGGATATTGAGAGGTTACACTGGGTTAAAATTAAACTTTCCGTTAGCAAATGTTAAAAATTTAGAGCTACAGACTGTAAACCTCAATTTTAAATGAAGTACTCACCCTAAATACTCTAACCTTCCTCATATTTTCTAGGAATCAATCGTAAGCGTCTTGACTGTGGCGAAACTGCCGACTGGGATGATCTTATTATAAAATGGCCCCGCAAAGGTAAAGTGCCAAGATAGATCACGATTCCTAACCTCTATCCGCTTTAATTTGATTTTCAGCCGCTTATTCGAAACTATGGCCAGAACGTAGTTTACCGAATTTGCTTTACCGAGGATCGAACCATGAACTATCTGGGTTATCCCATCGCTCCAAGCTACGTCTAATACATGGCGTTCACCGCACAAGTAAAGATCAACGTCTTGTTTCGCCATTAGTTGCCAGAGCTCGGACTTCCGCCCGTTTTCGTATATCAAGCCCCCAGAATGCCTACTTTTCGACTCGACAGGCAGAATTGGTACATGACCTTGGACAACAGTAAAGTCGGAATCGTTTTTAGATAGAACTTCGTTAAGCCAGTTCAGTTGGTTTTGGGAAATCTTTGTTCTAACTTTGCCTGAGCCTCTTGAAAACGTGTATAGCGTTACAAACAGTGCATTTTTATGTTTAAAATAGTAAGCCAATTCCTTAAGTCCTTCCGGACCGTTTTTTGGAAACTCAAAACTATCCTTGTAAGCTTTTAGGTATTCCGGGATCAATTGGTAGATGATGGGGAAGTTAGAGGTTGGCAAATCCCCTATCTCGTGGTCTCCAACGGCAGTATAATATTTTAAACCGTATTGGTGCATTCGTTTTTGCCAATTCGCATAAACACGGTCAGCTTTTCGGTGGAGTTGATTAAAATACCAGCGCCCCAAGACCATATCCCCTGGGACGAGGACGAATTCAGGATTTTCAGCCTTGATCGAGCCAAGCGTCTTATCCAGAGTCGGTCGCCAACCTTTAGGAGGAATATCGTTGTTCAGAAAGTCCGCGATTGATACGAAAGTAAAGCCTTCATAGGAAAAACTTGCTACGTTAAAAGATAAGGAAATTATTACGAAAACAATAGCTAGTTTTCCGAGACTGCTTGTCTGCATTTGCCTCCTACACTGGATGAAGCCCGATATGGAGTTGTTAATGGTATAAAAAATAACTCACAACTCGTCTCGTTCGTACCCAAAATGTTTTGCCGTATCCTGAACTATATCCCAGATTTTATGCCTTTCTTCCTCGGTCAGGTTATTCTTAGCCTTGAAGTTTCGGTTCCTGGTTGAAAAACTGGACTTTAAATTATCGGGGTATTTGGAGCTGTTTAGTCCGCTAAAACTAGAGAACCTTTTCACTTCGTTTGCAGGATCAGCACATAGATTTTCATATTTTATCGTCATAAAGCTATCATCGTAATTTTCCGAAACATCTACTACGTACTTCACGATTTCTCTCCATTGGTGGCTATGTTTCACTACCTCGGGTTCATTGATATAATCCTCCCAGTCGGGAGGTTTGCAGAACAACCCAAAGGGAAAATTTGAGCGCCAAATACTCTCAGAACGTCTCCTCAAAGACTCTACTACAGGAATAGGATGTCGCACTACATGGACGAAAAGAGAAGTGGGAAATATCTCTTTTATGTAATCTATTCTTAAGGAATTTCTTGGGTGTTTGTTAAGAAGACGTTCCTTCCGAAGAATTTTTTTATATAGGTAAAAAGCCCCTTTAATTCTTTTTTCGTCTTGCTTTGTTAAGTCAGTAGACTCCCATAAATGGCTAGCTTGACCATCATAAAAATGCTTATTGTCCCAGACACGGCCTGCTTCGCTCCACATAGCGATATCAGGATGAGACCCTAATATCTGTGCACTGATTGAGGTTCCCGAACGAGGACAACCAATCATAAAAATCGGTTCATTAAAATTGCATGAACCGTTCTTAACAATACGAGGACCAAAGGTATTTGTTAACTTTGCTAACGAAACTTTAGCTAAAAGATCCAGCGCCTTAGCTAAATACATGAAGTACACCCGCTCAACCTAAAATGGCACAAACCTACATCTTGATGACTCACTATTTTATCACCATAACTTATTCTCGTTTTATGTAATATGCTGCTCTGTAGCCGCGCTGGCCCGCCCTATCTACTTCTGTTAAGTGTTCATTTCAGCTAAGTCCATACATTGATGTACGCCTTGGGCATTCACATCGACTTCAGACAGTCGGAAGACATGACCACACACCCTACCGCCCCCTAAATGACTTCATCGCCCCCTCAAGCTCCTCGTCCACTATGTGAGTGTAAATCATAGTAGTTGATAGATCAGCATGTCCTAACGCATTCTGGACCAACCGGATCTTCCCCGTCTCCCGATACAGGTCCGTGGCGAAGGTATGCCTTAAGGTAAGATGTCCTTCTTTATCCCCACTTCTTCAGCGTAAGTCCTTAGTTAGCGTCTTCCAGACCTACTGGATGGTTAACTTATCCCCGGTGTTACCTTCTCTAACGAAGAGAAGACCCACTTGGACAGCTCACCCACCTTCTCCACCTGCTTTTCCTTCCCGGACCATCAGTGAGGTTAATGTCCTCTCAGCGCAGTGAGACGGATTCTGATACTTCTTTTAAGTTATTCACGTCATCTGTGAGTTTATTTAATTAATTCACTTGTTTTGAGATGACGGGAGATAGGGGGAATTGATCAAATTTTACCTGGCGTTATGAGGGTGAAAGGGCAAGTTTTGGAAGCCAAAAAATGCTGTACTTTGACTGCAACGATTCATGAAGAGACCTTAAAAACCTAACTTGTAGGAGAGGTGAGGACCGATTTTCTAGCACCGCATTTTCCTGACATGAATGCGGAAAAAATGCACCTCCAACCCTAACTTATAGAAAGTTCAGGATAATTTCTCCTTTTGAATGAACTCAAGAATCCTCTTGTCAACCTTTTGATCCTCACGTAATTTTTCTTCGAAATTTTCGGTCAAACAGAAATCTTCGAAAGACTGTTTAGTTTTTTCGTCATAATCCCCGTTTACCGGGCCGGAGTAATAATCAAGCTTTTTAAGCAACTCCTGCAGCTTCTTAACCCTGCTCTGATCCAAAGGAACCAACTGTTCCTCAGTGGGCTCTTCAAAATAAAGGTGGTGTAGATCCAAAATCCTGTCCAACTCTTGGATAGGCTCCTCGTGATCGTCTACCCGGAGGTCGATATAGCGGTCGTTAAATCCCCCATATCCACCCTCTTCCTTCACAACCAGAATTGCTGCGGATTGCTTTCCCCGCCTATCGCCGCCAGCCCGCTGGGCAGACTTCAACGCTTCGACCAGACGGTAGGATAGAGAGTCGTCAGTGCTCCTAAAAGAACGCGCCAAGGCCTCCACGGTCTCGGAAGAAACGAGGATGTTTCCCTGACAGCTGAAATTTTCGCCGGTTATATGGCCAGCATAATTGAAACATTCCTCCCCTGTGTGGGCTGCGGAATTGCCCGAAGCATCAACAATTCCCATCTGTCTGATTTCGCTTTCCGGGTCTTCGTCCGTAAGTTCCTTCACTACCTGACCCACTTCCATACCTCTCTCTAGCATCTCTAGCCCTTTCGGGCCGTAACTCGTATTTGCAGCGGCTTGGGTGGCAACTGCACCCACCTTGGCCCGGGCAAATGGTACTACAGATCCAACAGCTAAAAACTTTGACTGGACAGCAACTCCAAGCTTTCCTTCTTTCGGATCGTGGCCGACGATGGAAAAAGTGCTTGGCTGGATCACAATGACCTCCTTCTCAATAGTTACGCCTCTTCGTTGGTTCGCTGTGTCCCTGTTCCGAAACAAGACCTATGCTCATAACCATCCCCATATTTCTCCGTATAACAATTATAAGCTCTGACCGGTGCGGCTTTAACTGGAACACCGTCTTGATTTAAGACCTTCACATCGAGGTGGTAAGCTTTGGGAAGTTTAATTGTCCCTAGTTTTATCGTTTCGTCTTCTGCTTCAACGGAAGATTGCAGGTGGAATATATCAGGAATTTCATCCAGAGCTATTGGGGATTGGTAATAAGCTATTGAATAGATAGCTGGGGTTACGGCGTCAGCTTTGAAGTATCCGTGTTCGTCTGTGGAGGTGGGTTGTAAATGGCTAGCTTCTTCTGTATGTATATACATGTAATCGTTGGATGCCGGTTGGACAGTAGGTTTATTGAAAGTTTCCGCAATATACGGGCAATATTGGGCGTGTGGCAAGTTTTCCTCAAGCCAATCATCTTTTACGCATTCTTTACCTACTTCCGATAATGGGAACTCGGCTTTTGTCATATCTACCTCGCCGTAGCAACTAGATTTTACTGCCTCTAAAGGCACATCTACCTCTTCCGCTGCTATTGCCAAACCTCCGAAGATTAAGAGGGAAATTACCAATGATAGGACCACTTTTTTCATATTACGGCCCCTTGGACACTCTCATTATAGAGGGAATTTAACCATTTAACGCTTG
>JBDGQU010000055.1:0-2673 GCA_042218715.1 Bipolaricaulia bacterium
AGGTATTTACCACCGGTTGATTATCGATATTAAACTGGGTGCTGGACCAACTCCCCGTTTATCAAATAAGTTTTTCGGTTAACTCTTCCCTGTTAGTTTGCCAGGTCAAAACCGGGTAACTTTGGTCTGACTCCGTGAGGTTAGATTGACTCAGTTCTTTCACCATATATGGAAACTAGGCAGAAATTCATTAACGGTGACTTAATTTCATTATTTATCTCCTTCTGCCGCTTACCTGGCAACTGTTTTGACCTTAAAATCCTGAAAATACCCTAAATCCGGCAGCCAGGTTAGCGGCAGAGGGAGAATAACGGGCGAAATATTAAGTACGATTTTGGTGAAAGAACTGAGTTCGATAAAACCTTCTACCGTGAAATGAAATTTAGAACCGGGGCAATTTTCAGATCAGGGCTTTGTCTCGGACTTTCTCCTCCACGAATTCGATAAATTCATCCAGCGGTCTTGGACCGAGGTCCTCTTCAGTTCTCAACCTGAGTGAGACCTCCTCGGATTGCTCTTCCCTGTCACCAACCACCAGCATGTAGGGAACCTTTTCCAGCTGAGCTTCGTGAATCTGTCGGGATAGGTTCTCGTCCACGTCGGTTCTCGCCTCCACCCGGATTCCCGAGTTTGCTACCTTCTCCGCTACTTCTTCCGCGTACTCGTTGTTTTCCTCGGTCACGGGAAGCACCACCACCTGGAGAGGGGATAACCAGACGGGGAAAGCCCCTTTATAGTGTTCTACGAGAATTCCAAAAAACCGTTCTAGGGTTCCAAGCAGGGCCCGATGGATCATATAGGGCCTGTGTTCCTCTCCATCCGATCCCATGTAGGTCATATCAAATCTCTCCGGTAGGTTGAAGTCGAACTGGACGGTGGTGGTCTGCCACAGCCTACCGAGGGCGTCCTCCAGATGAACGTCAATTTTTGGGCCGTAGAACGCACCTTCTCCTTCTTCCACCTCGTAGTCGAGACCCAGCCCCACAATTGCTTCCTTCAACGCCTCAGTAGCCCTGTCCCACTTTTCACTTTCTCCTACTGACTTTTCAGGCTTGGTCGACAGAGCGACCTCGTAGTCGTCGAACCCAAATGCCGATAGGACCTCGAACGTTAATTCCAGAACCCCAGTCACTTCATCTTTTACCTGATCCGGTGTTGCTATTATGTGAGCGTCGTCCTGAGTAAATCCTCTGGCCCGGAGGAGCCCGTGAAGAACCCCCGATCTTTCGTGACGATACACTGTCCCGAGTTCCGCCCAGCGGAGTGGTAAGTCCCTATAACTTCTGGTCCTACTTTGATAAATTTGGACGTGAAACGGACAATTCATCGGCTTGAGGAAATATTCCTGGTTGGTTTCCCGCATAGGCGGGAACATGTCTTCTCGAAAGTAGTCAAGATGACCACTTTTCTTCCAGAGATCACTTTTCCCGATGTGAGGGGTAGAGACAAATTCGTATCCGTTTTCTCTATGCTTACTTCGCCAGAAGTCCTTTATCACGTTTAGCATTTCAGTCCCTTTCGGGTGCCAGTAGACTAGCCCCGGTCCGACCTCCGGATGGAAAGTAAACAGGTCCAGTTCCGGTCCAAGTTTCCTATGATCGCGCTCTTTTGCTTCTTCCTGTCTTTCGAGGTATTCCTTCAACTCCTTTTCTTCAGTGAACGCAGTCCCGTAAACTCTCTGTAGCATTACGTTATCCTCGTCACCACGCCAGTAGGCGCCAGCGACGTCAAGGAGCTCGAAATGCTCTAGCTGGCCTGTATTTCGGAGATGAGGTCCTTCACAGAGATCGGTAAATCCGTCCTGCCGGTAAAAAGTCACCTCCTGCTCGCCTTCGGAGACGAACTCGTCCAGCAGTTCTAGCTTGTATTCTTCACCCCGTTCCTCGAGAAACTCCCTTGCTTCGTCCGCTTCCATCGCAAATCTTTCTATTTTGTACTCCGCCTGGGCAATATCCCTCATTTCGTTTCTTATTTCCTCGAAGTCGTCCTCGGAAAGCTTATCCGCTAGATCAAAGTCATAGTAAAATCCGTCCTCTATCGCCGGACCTATAGCCAGCTTGACGTCGTCGTATAGCCGTTTAACCGCCTGGGCCATAACGTGAGAGGCCGTGTGTCTTATAATTTCTACCGCCCCGGGTGAATCTATCGTAATTATCTCGAACTCTCCTTCGTCGACGACTTCATCCCTAAGGTCGAGCAACTCACCGTCCAGCGTAGCCCCCACCGTAGCGTCACCCAATCCAGAACCTATATCGTAAGCAATATCTATCACTCTTTTCCCTTGTTCAACCTCTAATTCATCTCCGTCCGGTAGGGTAAGTTTCATCTTTCCACCCCTGATAAGTTATTTTTACCTAAATTATGCGAATCTCTCTCTTAAGACCAACTTCTAATTTAGTATACAAGAAAAAGTAGTCCCTATTCGAGAAACTTAGTTATCTTCACCTGCTTAGGTGATATCTAAAACGATAAATCAAGTCCCTCTTACAGGGCTTTCACCCAGCACCCAGTTTAATATGAACTTCGAACGTTAAACCAGTTTACAGAAGACAAGGTTTCTGTTGAAGGTATCTTTCACCGGTTGGTTATCGATATTAAACTGGGTGCTGGACCAACTTCCGTTTATCAAATAAGTTTTTCGGTTAACTCTTCCCTGTTAATTTACCAGGTCAA
>JBDGQU010000056.1:0-17940 GCA_042218715.1 Bipolaricaulia bacterium
AATTTGACAGGAATACAAATCTATGTTATTTTATGATAGCGCTTTCATTTGGATTAGTAGTGTATAAATACCTTTTTAACTGTAATTAAGTGTGAGCGTTAAACTCTTTAAGAGGTGGTAGATTTGGTAGACACTCTCGATCAGGTCGCAGAAATAGCCGGCGTATCTCGAGCCACAGTATCGCGTGTCATAAATAATCGACAAAACGTCAGCGAGGAAACGAGGGAAAAAGTCCAGGAAGCAATTAAGGAGTCCGGTTACAAGCCCCACGGAATAGCGAGAAGCCTGGCAAAGAATGAAACTGGAATAATAGGTCTTGTCATACCTGAAGCCGTCTCCAGATTGTTTTCGGATCCTTTTTTCGCTCCTTTTATTAGGGCCGCTACCGAGGAGTGTAACGACCTGGGATACGAATTAATGCTTTCACTTTTAACCACTCCGGACGAAGAAGAAAAGCTATACCCGGACATAGTATCAAACAGTTTTTTAGATGGTTTGCTTATTGCTTCAAATCCAGTTGAGGACCCCTTGTTAGAGGCTCTAATAGATGATGGCACTCCCTTCGTCTCTGTCGGTCGACATCCCAACGAGCAAGCTAACTATGTGGATGTAAACAACTATGGTGGGGCGAAACAGGCGACTGAATACCTGCTCAACTCGGGGCACGAAAGGATCGCAACAATTACGGGGCCACTCGATCAAGCCCCCGCTATAGATAGGTTAAGAGGGTACAAAGATGCTTTAAAAGAAGCGGATTTAGAGGTGGAGGACGGGCTTATTTACGAGGGCGACTTTACGGAAGAAAGCGGTTCCAAAGGTATACATAAATTGCTCGCTAATTTCCCCACCGCCGTATTTGCAGCAAACGACCTTATCGCGATCGGGGTGTTGAAAGAATTAAAAGAAATGAACAAGAAGGTGCCAGAAGATATAGCTATAGTTGGATTCGATGATATTCAAGCCTCTTCGGCAGTAGAGCCGCCTCTTACTACGATTTCACAGCCAATAGACGATCTGGGGCGGGAGTCGGTTAGGTACCTGAAGAAATTGATCGAGAGGAATCAGTCAACCGAGCAAAATGATGAGAAACCAATTAGAAAGGTCTTAAATACGGAATTAATAGTTCGGAGTTCTACTTAGCAAGTTTTTTCTAAAAAGGAGGTAATAGGGGGTGATAGTTAAGGAGGAATATTTTTACCAACTTATTCTGACCAATTTTCTCCAAATTCTCAAAAAGAGGAGTGATTAAGTTTATGTGGTCAAAAAATAGACTATTTGCCGGAACGTTGGTCTTGGTTTTGACGCTGGTTTTAACTGGTTGTTTAGCCCTCGCTCAGGGAGGAAATTACGAGAGAAGTGAAACGCTTTACACGACTGGAAACGCCTGGAGCCCGCCTACTGATTGGAATCCTATTACGAACTGGAATTATGCTACCGGCACAATTGGCCTGTGTTTCGAGACTCCTTTTCTCTATGATCCACTTAAAGATGAAATGAAGCCCTGGCTGGCAAAGAAGGGTGAGTGGATAACTTCCGATACGTACATGATGGAGTTGAGAAGGGGTATAAAATGGCAGGACGGAGAAGAATTAACCGCCGAAGACGTAAAATTTACATTCGAGTTAGGTAAAAGGTTCGACGGGGTTTATTACAGCACCCTCTGGAACTGGCTGGACGAAATAGTCGCCATCGGTGATTATACCCTGGAATTCCGGTTTAGCGATCCTCTCTATCAGCAATGGGAAAACTACCTCTATTCGATCGCAATCGTTCCGCAACACCGATGGAAGGACAAAAGCCAGGAAGATATTTTATCCGGGCCGAACAAGAACCCAATTGGGACCGGAGCTTACCGTTACGAAACCCACAGTCAGGACCGGATGGTCTGGGTAAAAAACGAAGACTGGTGGGCAACCGACAAACTTGGCCGCGAAGTAGCGCCAAAATACGTAGTAGATATAGTTAACAGGAGCAACAACGTATCCCTGGGCATGTTATTGCAGGGAAAGTTAGATTGGAGTAATAACTTTTTACCCGGGGTCCCGTCGCTGGTAAAAAATTACCCGAACGTCCACACCTACTACAAGGAAAAGCCGTATATGCTGTCAGCAAATACCGCGTTCCTTTTTCTCAATCTAACCAAAAAGCCGATGGACGACCCCGACTTCCGAAAGGCGACCGCGTTCGCCATAGATCCGAGTAAAATCGTCAGTAACGTATACGGTCATATAGTCAAGGCTTCCGGTCCCACCGGCCTCTTACCTACCTGGTCCAAATACGTGGATGAGGAACTGGTCAAGAAAAAAGGTTTCAGTTACAACCCGGAAAAGGCAAGGAAAATACTGAACGAGGCAGGATACAAAGACGTTAACGGTGACGGCTTCAGGGAAACTCCTGAGGGTTCTTCTTTTAAGCTTTCAATCATCGTGCCCAATGGATGGACCGATTGGATGCAGGCGATCCGTATAGTAGAAAACGGGTTAACCAAAGTGGGGATTAATGCCAAGGTCAAATTCCCCGACTTCGGGAACTATCAGGACAAAATCCAGGGGGGAACATTTGACATGGCAATAAACAACTTTGGATCGGCTGTCAGCAATTCTCCCTTTACTTTCTACGAATGGCTGTTCCAGAGCCCAATTAAGGATAGAATGTCAAACGGAAACTTCGGACGCTATGAAAACCAGAAAGTCTTTGATCTGGTAACAAAGTTGAATAAAACCCCTACTTCCGATACCGAAGCAATGAAGAAGATCATCTCAAACATCCAGGACATATTCCTTACTGATCTCCCCGCCGTTCCGCTCTGGTACAACGGTATGTGGTTCCAGGGAAATACGAGCCACTGGAAGAACTGGCCCTCTGGAGCCGAAGACACGCCGGATTACATGCCTTCAACCTGGAGTGGATACTGGCAAATGGGAGGGCTTCTCACGCTAACCGAATTGGAACCGGCTAAGTAGACTAATTACAGGTCATTAACCCCCCTCGATATAGAACCGAGGGGGGTTTTTCTTAAAGGGGTGAAGACATTTGAGGAGGTATTTTAGTCGAAAAGTATTCATCTATATCCTGACGTTTTTCCTCGCAGTTACTATAGATTGGTTGATCCCCCGTTTTATGCCGGGTAATCCTGTGCAGAATATGCTCTCCCGTGCGTCCATCCAGTCGGAAGCGGCAGAGGTAATGCGTGGTTACTATAGAAAAGCCTTTGGCCTCGACGTTCCCCTGTGGCAACAGTATTTGAACTTCTGGAAGGCGATATTTCACGGTGACCTTGGGATTAGTGTCTACATGTTTCCACAAAAAGTTACTCAAGTCATACTTCACGCCCTGCCCTACGACATTGCTCTATTGCTTCCATCTGTCATTTTAAGCTGGATAGCCGGGAACAAGTTTGGAGCATTTGCTGCCCGATCCAGGTGGCTTGATAACACGATTCTCCCGATCACTTATTTGCTCAGAGCTACACCGTATATGTGGCTTGCAATTTTGATGGCCTGGAGTCTGGGAATCGTCTGGGGCATCTTTCCGATATCCGGGGCTTATAGTTACTCGATGCAACCTACCTTTTCGTTTGCTTTTTTGGTTAGCTTTCTCCGCCACTGGTTTCTACCATTTGCTTCGCTATTTATAGTTCAGTTTGGAGGGTGGGCGATCGGTATGAGAAACATGATTATCTACGAATTGGAGGCGGATTATTCCCACTACCTTGAATCGCTGGGTGCGCCAAGAAGCCTGGTGAGAAAATACGCGTTCCGGAACGCCATGTTACCGCAAATTACCGGCCTTGCGCTCCGCCTCGGTCAGATAGTGGCGGGTGCACTGGCAACAGAGATCGTCTTCTCCTATCCCGGCATAGGATATCTGTTGCTCCAGGCCATTAATAATCAGGACTATTTTCTGATCCAGGGTTGTTTTCTCTTCATAGTAGTCGGCGTTCTTCTAGCTAACTTTATAATTGATGTAGTCTATGTAATAGTAGACCCCCGAACCAGACAGGGAATGGAGGGAACCTGATATGGAACCTCCCCAGTCGAAGGAAAAAAACGAGTTTTTCTACTTTGCGCTTCGGAACAATAAACTGGTAATAGGGCTAATAGTCGTCTTTTTCTTCCTCGTGTTTGCAATCGTCGGACCTTTTCTAACCGAACACAACCTCAACGAAAGGGCAGGACCGAGGAATCATCCTCCTTCGGCCGAATACTGGTTCGGCACAACAACATTTGGCCAGGACGTATTCACCCAGTTCGTTTACGGTCTCCGGGCGGCTTTTATCGTCGGCTTTGTTGGAGGAGGATTGGCGACAATCGTCGGTATGATGGTCGGGTTTTTAGCCGGATACCACGGGGGCATGGTGGATGAATTGCTGAATATGCTGACGAATACTGTTATCACTATACCCAAACTGGCCGTGCTGTTAGTCATTGCCGCTTACCTTACCGTTAGAGGCGTTATTCACGAGAGCATCGTAATCGGTCTCTGGTCCTGGCCCTGGGCTGCCAGAGCGGTTAGGTCACAGACTTTTTCATTGAAATCCAGGAACTTCGTCGATATGGCTCGGATGACCGGGATGGGTTCGCTGAAAATCATTTTGACTGAAATCGCACCGAACATGATGTCCTATTTATTTATGACTTTTGTTCTCCAGTTTGGGGGCGCTGTTCTGGTTGCAGCCACCCTTGACTTTATCGGGCTCGGGCCGACTGAGGGAATCTCGCTTGGATTGATGATGCAACATTCATTCAACTGGAGCGCCATTCAGCTTGGCATATGGTGGTGGTTCGTCCCTCCAGGGGCTGCCCTTGCCTTATTGGTAGGAGCTATGTACCTCATGAACGTCGGATTGGACGAAGTGTTTAATCCCAAGCTGAGGGAGAGATAAAAATGGCCTTAAGTACTGAGGATCTGAGGGTATATTACCAGACCTTAAAGGGTGATGTAAAAGCACTTGACGGGGCTTCATTTGCGCTGGAAGACGGAGAAATTATGGGTCTGGCCGGAGAATCGGGGTGTGGAAAGTCAACTCTGGCAAAGAGCTTGATACTCCTCAAGCCCCCGATGAAGTACGTCCAGGGCCAGGTAAAGCTGGATGGGGAAGAATTGCCGATCTGGGACGATGAAAAAATGAATAGTTTTCGCTACAAAAACGTCTCTATTATCCCCCAGTACGCTATGAGCGCAATGAATCCGACGAGAAAAATCGGCAAAATGGTTAATGAATTACTCAAATCCAGGGACATAGCTCCTGGAGCCAAGCGGGAAGAACTCGAGCATCGTCTCGACCTGGTAGATCTATCAAGAGACGTCTTATCCATGTACCCAATAGAACTTTCCGGCGGTATGAAGCAGAGAATGGTAATGGTCATTTCGAGCTTGCTGGATCCATCGCTTCTCATGGCTGATGAAATTACCTCGGCGCTGGACGTGTCCACCCAAAAAGCGGTATCCAAGATGCTCGTAGAGTTCAGGGACAAGGGCTTTATTAAGAGCCTGATCTTTATTACACACGATATCTCGATACTTTACCAGATTGCCGATTCAATTACGGTTATGTACGCAGGGAAACTGGTGGAGCGAGCCCCGACCGAGGAGATAACGGGGTCACCGATACACCCTTATACCAAATTACTTATTTCCTCTTTGCCAAAGATTGGGGCAAAATACACCGAGGAAAAACTAAAAGGTATCCCCGGCAAACCACCTGAGTTGCTGAACCCGCCGGAAGGATGTCGATTTAAAAATAGGTGTCCCGAAAATGAAGAGGAATGTGACGAGGAACCGCCATTCAGGGAAGTATCCCCCGGACACAAAGTAGCCTGCTGGAGGGTGGAAGAAAATGCTTCTTAATCTCGAGGAAGTTACGAAGGTATTTAAGACCGGCACCTTCGGGGGGCAGGATCTTCGCGCAGTGGAAGACGTGGACTTCGAATTGAGGGAAGGGGAATTCATCTCCCTGATCGGGGAAAGTGGCAGCGGGAAAAGCACAATAGGTAGAATGATCCTTAGACTTACTCCCGTTACTTCCGGCGCCATCAAGTACCGGGGAGAAGATATCTCGAAATTCAGAAAAAAGTCACTTAAAAACTATTATCGACAGGTCCAGGGCGTTTTCCAGGAACCGTTCAGTGCTTACAACCCTATCTTCAAAGCGGATAGAGTCTTCAGAAACGTAAAAGACGAATTTTTCCCCGAAATGAACAATGGCCGATGGCAGGAGAGGGTTCACGAATCCCTTCGGGCTGTAGGGCTTAATCCCGACCAGGTATTGGGAAACTATCCGCACCAGCTAAGCGGAGGTCAATTACAGCGATTTCTCATTGCCAGGGCGCTATTGCTCGATATCGACTTTTTAGTTGCGGATGAAATAATCAGCATGCTGGACGCTTCGACCCGGATCGACGTGCTCAATCTGCTGGCTGACCTCAAGGAAAAGGAAGATTTGTCGATTCTATTCATTACCCACGACCTTTCCCTGGGGTATTATATAAGCGAAAAGGCAATGATTTTGTATAGCGGTATAATTTTAGAGAAGGGGAAAACGGAGAAGATATTTCGAGATCCCCTCCACCCTTACACCAAAATGTTGATGGCATCCGTTCCTAGAATAGACAAAAAATGGGAAGAGGTAGAAACGGAACTTGAAGAAAAACAATCGGAAATTGACAGTGGTTGCGTATATAGAGATAGATGTTCGTACGAAGAAAAAGGTAAACAATGTGTCGAAGACAGACCTAAACTAAGAGAAGCTGAAGAAAACCATTATGTAGCCTGTTACTCTCACGAGGAGGATGAAAATGTTTGACGAAAACTTTAAATTTGGAGTTTCTCTTTCCGGATTTCAATTTGAAATGGGTGGAAGCCAGGTAGATGATAATACGGATTGGTATCACTGGAGTAAGGATGCTGTTAATGCTTACAGTGGTTTGGTCAGCGGTGATAATCCGGAGAACGGACCGAATTACTGGGAGAACTACGAAAAATTCCATCAGCTAGCGGAGACGGCCGGCATGAAGGGTTTTCGTATTGGCCTGGAATGGTCCAGAATTTTTCCCGAGGCGACATTCGGTATTGACGAAGACCTGGAAAGCCTGGCTGACATGGAAGCAGTCTCACACTACTGCGAGATACTGAAGGACCTCAAAAGTCGTGACATTGAGGTTATGGTAGACCTCAATCACTTTACCCTCCCGGCATGGGCTCACGATCCGCTTGCAGTTAATAGACGTAGGGATATGAAAAAACCGGGCTGGGTCGATGAAAGCTTACCGGAAGAGTTCAAAAAGTTCGCTCGTTTTTCAGTCAGGCAGTTAGATGAATATGCCGATTCCTGGTCAACTATGAACGAACCGAACGTCGTTGCAAAACTCGGATATCTTTTCCCCAATGCAGGATTCCCCCCAGCAATCATTGCCCCCGAGTTGTTCGAAAAAGCTATGAAAAATCAGGCCAGAGCTCACAACCTGGCTTACGAGGCAATGAAGGAAGAAACCGGTCAACCGGTGGGTCTAATTTATGCTTCCCCCTGGGTTGATGGCGACGATTCAGCGGAGGCCGCGTTCAAATTCAGTAATTATCGCTTTCTTGATCAAACGATGGAGAACTCCGATTTTCTCGGAGTTAATTATTACACGAGGAACGTTGTCGAGAAGAGGGACGAACCGCTGAAAATAGGAGAAGCTGAGGTAACTTGGAAGAATCTACCCGGTTATGGAACCGCCTGCACTCCAAATGGCAGTTCCAGAGCCGGCAGATTTTCCACCGATATCGGATGGGAGTACTACCCGGAAGGTCTGGAGAAAGTTCTCCTGAAGTTTGCCGACCGATACGAAAAGCCCATGTTCGTAACGGAAAACGGAACTGCCGATGCAAAGGATAACTACCGACCTTACTATCTTCTCGGTCACCTCAAGGTTTTGGAGAATGTCCAGGATCAAATGGACCTTCGGGGTTACTACCACTGGTCACTGGTAGATAACTTTGAATGGGCAGAAGGGTTCGATAAGCGGTTTGGTCTGGTGTACGTCGACTTTGAGGACAAAAAATATATACCTCGCCCGAGTTATTACCTGTATCGAGAGATAATAAATCAGCGGACTGTAGGCGAACACGACCAATTACTTGACCTCCTGGACGGGGAAGGAGCCTCTCCGGTATAAAAAGCGGGAGAATTTAGTGAAAAATATTGATTTGAACGGCAGGTGGAAGTTCAAGAGCGCCGATGGGTCGAAGTGGATGGACGCTCGGGTCCCCGGCGACGTCTATACCGACCTATTTGAAAACGGAGAAATCCCCGATCCCTTCGTCGGCAAAAATGAAAGCGATATTCAGTGGGTAGCCAGAACGAACTGGGTATACAAAAAGGAGTTCGAACCGAAGGGTGAATTTTTAAGTAGGGAAAAGCAAGTCCTCGATTTCAAGGGTCTCGACACAGTGGCAGAGATTTCGTTGAACGGAAGGAAGGTCGGTGAAGCAAAAAACGCCCACAGGCGGTACGAATACGACGTAAGCGATCACCTCCAGAGAGGAAGGAACGTTTTAAAAGTCCTGTTTCAGTCACCCGTAGAGTACGGTCTCGAGCAAAGAGAAAAGTACAAATACGATATATCTCCTCACCGATATCCAGTCGACCAGCCGGGCAGGGAATTCGTTCGGAAACCCCAGTGTCACTTTGGCTGGGACTGGGGGCCTTCACTTCCGACAATGGGAATTTATCGGGACGCGGGGCTAGCTGGATTTAGCGGACCGAGGATCCGGTATCTGAAAACCGAACAGAAGTTTCACGGTGAAGACGTTCTATTAAAAGTCTGGGTTGGCCTGGAAGTTCCGGTGTCCGGTAATTATGAATTTAAAATTGATATAGGGGAGGAGAAAACTGCTGATAGGATAAACCTAACACCGGGGAGAACTGAAGTTATCGAGGAGGTGAAACTCGAAAAACCGGACCTGTGGTGGCCCGTAGGATACGGAGAGCAGCCTCTTTACGAACTGGAGGTGGGGATTGGCGACGACAAGCAGGGAAGGTCCCTGGGGTTCAGGCGACTTGAATTAGTTCGGGAAGAGGATTCGAAAGGAGAAAGCTTTTACTTTAAGGTAAACGGAACTCCAATTTACGCAAAAGGGGCCAACACTATCCCTGTCGATGCTTTACCGGGTCGTATCACCGAAGACAGATACGCTCGCTTGATCGATAGCGCTGTCTCCGCAAACATGAATACCCTCAGGGTCTGGGGTGGCGGAATATACGAATCCGACGAATTTTACGAACTTTGTGACAGAAAAGGCATAATGGTCTGGCAGGATTTTGGCTTCGCCTGCTCGCCGTACCCGGCGAACAAAGATTTCCTTGAAAACGTAAAGAAAGAAGTGAAGTATCAGGCAAGGAGGCTCGGGTCACACCCCTCCCTGGCACTCTGGTGTGGAGATAACGAAAACGAATGGCTGGGTAAACAAGGGGACTACGATACGGAAAATCACTCCTGGGAAGAAATTGTCGATGACTACTCAAGGTTAAACGAGACGATCCGCCGGACCGTCAAAGAGGAGGATCCCGGTAGGCCTTTTTGGCCCAGTTCCCCCTCCAGTGACGGAAAAAGTAATCCCAATGATCAATCAATTGGAGATACCCACTACTGGGACGTCTGGCACGGAGGAAAGCCTTTTTCGGACTACCTTACGACAAAACCTCGTTTTGTATCTGAATTCGGCTATCAGTCTTTCAGCTCCGAGGAAGTTTTGAGAAAAGTCGTGAGTGAAGAGGAGTTGAATCCGACTGCACCCGAACTCGAGTATCGTCAGCGCCACCCCAGAGGCAACAAGTTGATCGTGCGCAGAATGACCGACAATTTCCGCTTTCCTTTTTCCTTCGAGGATTTTATCTACCTGAGCCAGATACAGCAGGGGCTTGCCATGAAAACCGCTATCGAGCACTGGCGGAGGCTCAAGCCCCATTGCATGGGCACACTTTACTGGCAGCTAAACGATGTCTGGCCCGCAATTTCCTGGTCATCGCTGGAATACGGTGGCGGCTGGAAGGCCCTGCACTATTTTGCAAAGAGGTTCTACTCCCCGGTGCTCGTTTCTACAATAGAGAAGCAGCAAAACCTCGAAATTTGGTTAACGAGTGACGTCGACAAAAGAATTGGAGGGACTTTACAGTTATCCGTTGTTAATCTGGAAGGTAAAGAGATTAATTCGGAGTTTATCGAACTGGATATCCCCGAACTCGCCAGCGAAAAGGTAATGGAATCCCCTCTGGAAGAGGTTCTCAGAGGTAAAGATAGAGAAAACCTTATCCTAAAAGTAGCCTTCAAATCCCGGGATTACCAATCAGATAATTACCATTTTTTCACTCCGTTCAAATCTCTGAACCTGAAGCAACCCGAGGTCTCATATAGTTTATCGGATGGCAATCTAAACGTGCGAACCGAGAGGCCAGCTCTGTTTGTAAAACTGGATTCGAAAAGGGAAAAATATAATGGTCGGTTCACGGAGAATTATTTCCAGCTGTTACCCGGTCAGAAAAAGAAGCTGGCGGTTTTATCGAGCGATGAAGGAGACCCGATTCGGTTCGACGAATCGGATATTCGAATAAAGCACTTATGGGACACTTATAATTAGCTTGAACTGGTCATGCTTTGAACCTTTAATCGGTCGGGCACGTGAACTAACCGCCCCCAGCCGGTATAAAGTGTCGGAAGAGCCACTTGTTTTATCGCTTTAGACTAAGGCTTTTGCTGGCAGCCGGGACAGACGTAGGAACTGCGACCGGAGACTTTTATTTTTTCAATCTCTCCCCCGCACTGAGGGCACTCTCCGCCTTCCTCCCGGTTGGGAAGCAGAAAGTGAGAGGGCATCCGTTCGGGCTCGACCTCGGAATCTATTGCTTCCCGTAGCACCTCGTGGATTGCGGAATAGATTTCTCGTAATACCTTTTCCGATATGTCTTTGGCTTTCGCTTTGGGGTGGACTCCCGCCTTGAACAGGATTTCGTCGGAATATATGTTGCCAATCCCCGCCATCAGTTTCTGGTTCATCAGGGCGGATTTAATCATGGCCCGGCTGCTCTCTAGACGTTCCAGGAACTTATCGAAGTCGAATTCGTCCGACAAAACGTCAGGACCCAAATTGTTTTCCTCCGCGAACTTTTCGGGACTTTCCACCAGCTTCAGCTGACCCAACTTCCTCTGGCAATCGTAGGCCAGGTTGTAGCCGTTTGTAAATTTATACAGGGCCCTAATATGGTCGGGGGCTTCCTCCTGGTTCTCGAAGTACTTGAGAAAACCGGTCATACCAAAGTGCATCATAAGCCAGATTCCATCCGTCAGACCGGCAAATAGGTGTTTTCCGTGCCTCCGGGTGGTCGAAAATTCTCGACCGATCAGTTGATCCTTCAAGTCCTGTTGGGTAGTTTCTTTCAGGATTCTTTTGGCCTCCCTTAGTTCCACGTCCTCTATTTCCTGGTGAAGGGCAGTGGAATCCATATATTTTCTGAATACTTCCACGTCCGGAAGTTCGGGCATAAATGACCTCCTTCCCCTTTTATATTTTAAACCAGTCGATTAACTCCCCTCGACTTCTATATCTCCGACTCTTTCCTCCAGAAGCTGGACAAACTCTTCCTCGTCCAGAACGGGAACTCCAAGCTCTTCGGCGTCGTCCAGTTTTGAACCGGCTCCCGGTCCGGCGACGACGTAATCGGTCTGGCCGCTTACGCTAGAGGTACTGCGAGCTCCCCGATCTTCGACGTAACTCTGCACCTCGTTCCGGGTCCACCTGTCCAGACTACCGGTGAATACGAAATTGAGACCCTCCAGGGGAGATTCGGTTTCTTCGCTCAGAGGATTATTCAGTCTGATCCCCGCCCCAAGAAGGTTCTCGATCAATTCCTGGTTTTGGGGAGTGGAAAAGAACCCGACGATGCTTTTTGCCACCTCCGGACCGATTTCGTTTATCCGCTGTAGTTCTACCTCCGTGGCGTCCATCAGGTCCTCCAGGGTGGAATAGTGACTGGAGAGGACCCGGGACAGATGTTCCCCCACTTCGGGAATTCCCAGAGCGTACAGAAACCGGGGCAAGGTCTGGTCCTTGCTTCCTTCTATTTCATCGAGCAGGTTCTGGGAGGATTTCTCGGCGAACCTCTCCAGAGAGGTCAAATCGTCCTTTTCCAGCCGGTACAGATCGTCCAGGCTCTCAACGAGACCCGTTTCGATAAACTGCTCGGCAATCTTGTCCCCCAGACCCTCGATATCCATTCCCTCCCGGGAGGAAAAATGGATCAACCGCTCCCGGACCTGAGCGGGACAGCTGGCGTTGGTACAGTAGGCGTGCTGTTTGTCTTCCGAAATCACTACGTCGGCGTCACAAACCGGACAGCTGTCGGGCATTGTAAACTTCTGCTCCGTTCCGTCTCTCTCTTCCGGTAGGGACTTCACGATCTGGGGAATCACGTCACCGGCTCGCTCCACCAGCACTTTATCACCGATCCTTATGTCCTTCTGTTCGACCTCGCTCTGGTTGTGCAGAGAGGCTCTCTGGACTTTAACGCCCCCAATGTGGACCGGTTCCAGGTGAGCAATGGGAGTGAGGGAACCAGTTCTTCCGACCTGGACACTGATATCCTTCACCCGGGAGGAGCCTCGAAGGGGCTGAAATTTATAAGCCAGGGCCCAGCGTGGGTCCCGTTCGCGGGTGCCCATAACCCTTCGCTGGGAGAGATCGTTTACCTTGTAGACCACACCGTCGATCTCGTAAGGGAAATCTTCTCGCTGATCCTCCAGCTCACCGTGAAACTCGATTAACTCGTCCACGCCACTGCAGACCCTAATCCAGTCCCTGTTCACTCTTAGCCCCCAGTTGGGAAGTGTATCCATAATTTCTTTCTGGGATTCGAATCCGTGTTCCTCGACCTCGGCCGCGTCGTAACAGAAGATATGCAGTGGTCTTCTTGCGGTTACATTCGGGTCCAGCTGCCGGAGAGAACCTGCGGCGGCGTTTCGTGGGTTGGCGAAAGGGTCCTTACCTTCCTCCGCCCGCCTTTCGTTCATTTCCCGGAACTCGTCCTTCCGCATGTATACCTCTCCTCTTACTACCAGCCTCTCGGGCACCGGCCTGCCGTCTTCGCTGATCAGGGCGAGCGGTATTTCCCTGATGGTTTTGATGTTTTCCGTCACGTCGTCGCCGGTCTCGCCGTCTCCCCGCGTCGAAGCCACGGAGAGGGTGCCACCTTCGTAAATTAACTCGATCGCCAATCCGTCGTATTTCGGCTCGGCCAGGTACTCCACCTCTTCCAGGGCCAATTCCTCACGACAGGTTTCGTCGAAATTTGCGACTTCTTCTTCCTCGTAGGCAGCCTGCAGGCTCAACATCGGCTCCGGGTGGTCGACGGAACCGAGCTCGTCCTGCGGTTCGCCCCCCACGTGCTGGGACGGCGAGTCAGGCGTGACCAGGGAAGGAAACTTGTCCTCGAGGGTCTGCAGGTCCCGCATGAGCTGGTCGTATTCGTAATCCGAGATCACGGGATCGTTTGCCACGTAATATCGGTAATTGTGATATCTTATCGCTTCTCTAAGCGACTCTAATGCTTCTTTCGCCTTACTTTCCTGTTCTATCTCTTCCGGTTCTACCTCTGGCTTTAATTCTTGATCCTCTGATTGCATGAATAAAGTGCACCTCTCCTTATTTGTTCGCGTTGGTTTTTAAGTCTCCCAGAATGTTTTCAGATCGTCCCGACCCATCTCTCCCTTCGCCCTTTGGGTTCGCGCTAAAGCATTGTCATCTGGACTAACGGAGGCTAAAGGTCCTTTCTAACCGATTTTATAACTAGCTGGACTATATCTCAAAGGGTTCTCAGGTTAAAGGAGGTCAGAATGTTTTGATTATGCTGGAACTTTGATCGCGTGAAAAACTGTTGGACCCGGAGGAGCCGGTGGATTATTCCCGGGGCGGGTCGAAACAATATACCTAATTGGCTATAATAATTGGACATACCCCTAAAAATACGTGGAGAGATCACACTGACAAAAGCAACGAAAAGTATAGCTGAAGAGCTCGAGATAGAAGAAAAACAGGTTCAAGCAGTAAAGTCACTGCTCGACGATGACAACACCATACCATTCATCGCCCGCTATAGGAAAGAAAAGACCGGTTCACTGGACGAGGTCCAGATCGGTGAGATAAAGGAAGAGCTGGAAAAGGCCGAAAAGATCCAGAGCCGACGAGAGACGATCATAGATTCGCTGAGAGAACAAGAAGAGCTGACCGACGAGTTGAGGAAAGAAATCGAGGCGGCCTCGAGCCTGGCCGAGCTGGAAGATATCTACCTGCCCTACAAACCCAGCCGATCCACCAGAGGAAAGAAGGCAAAGGAAAAGGGACTGGAGCCGCTGGCTGATATGCTCAGGAACCAGCAAGAGGGCATTGACCCAGAAGTGGTGGCGAAAAGCTACGTTGATGAAGAAAAAGGTGTAACCAACCCGGAAGAAGCCCTGAAGGGCGCCCGTGATATAATTGCGGAGAAGGTAAATGAGGATAAAGACGTAAGGGAAAGGATGCGGCAGTTTTTCTTTAACAACGGATTTATTCAGTCGGAGCTGAAGGACGCCGAAGCGGACCCGGAGGAGAAATACCGTGAGTACTATGACTTTAAAGAACCTGCTCTGGAGGCTCCCAGTCATAGAGTACTCGCGATATTCAGAGGAGAGGACGAAGATATTTTACGCGTTAAGGTCCAGCCCCCCAAGGAGAGGGGAATAAAGAAACTTAAAGGGCTGGTAATAGAGGGAAACTCCGAGTCGAGCAAGCAGGTAGAGCTCGCCGTCGAGGACTGTTATTCCCGGCTGCTGGCGTCTTCGCTGGAGACTGATTTGAGGAACAGGATCAAGGAAGAAGCCGACCGGGAAGCCGTGGAGGTCTTCGAGACCAATTTGGAGGAGCTTTTGATGTCTCCACCTCTTGGTCAAAAGCCCGTACTCGGTATGGATCCGGGATTCAGAAGTGGTTGTAAGGTAGCAGTTTTAGACCCCCGGGGTAACCCTCTGGACCATCAGGCAATATTTCCCCACGAGCCCCAGAAGGAAAAAGAAGGGGCCAAAAAAACCATCAAGGAATTCGTGAGTGAATACAGCCCGGAAGCTATTGCCATAGGGGACGGAACCGCAAGTCGGGAGACGGAGTCGTTCGTCAGAGAGCTGGATATTTCCGATTCCATAGCGGTAATCCGGGTTCGGGAGGACGGGGCGTCCGTTTATTCCGCCTCCGAGATAGGCCGGGAAGAGTTCCCCGATTACGACGTCACGGTCAGGGGGGCAATTTCGATAGGCAGGCGGCTACAGGATCCACTGGCGGAACTGGTCAAGATAGACCCGAAGTCCCTTGGCGTCGGGCAATACCAGCACGCCGTCGACCAGAACCTGCTTGAGAAAAAGCTGACGGAAGTAGTAGAACGGTGCGTGAACAGGGTCGGCGTGAACGTAAATACGGCGAGCGAAAAGTTGCTCACTTACGTGTCCGGACTGGGACCTACCCTTGCCGGTAACATCGTCGAATACAGGACGAAAAACGGACAAATTGAAAGTATCCAGGAACTCAAGGACGTTCCGAGAATCGGTCCCAAGACCTTCCAGCAGTCGGCAGGGTTCCTTAGAATCGTTGACGGGGACAACCCGCTTGATAACAGCGGGGTTCACCCCGAGGATTATTCAATTGTGGAAACCATGGCAAACGACCTCGGCTACACAGTACCTGAGATGATCAATAACCCGAAGATCCACGAAGAGATAGACCTGGAGAGCTACGTAGATTCGGATAGAGGTCTCCCAACCCTGAACGATATCCTCGACGAACTGGAAAAGCCCGGTCGGGATCCCAGGCCAGAGTTCGAGCCGTTCTCCTTTTCCGACGAGATCAACGAGATCGAAGACCTGGAGGAGGGAATGGTAATTCCGGGAATCGTCACAAACGTGACCAACTTCGGAGCATTCGTCGATATCGGGCTGAAGTCGGACGGTTTGATTCATATCAGCGAATTATCCGACGATTACGTTGATCATCCGGGAGACGTGGTCAAATTAAACCAGAGACTCAGGGCAAAGGTTATAGACGTGGATAAGTCGCGGAAAAGGGTGTCTTTGAGTCTGGACTTCGAGGGTGGAAGTTCTTGAATAATTTAACGAAAAATCCAATATTTCTGGGATTTTTATTCCTGTTTATGTTTGGCGGAATTCTGTTCTTATTCAGACAGCTTTTTCTCGTATTCTTCATCATATTTGCGGGTATACTGTTTGCAATTTTCCTGTCCGCGTTAACTGACTTCGTTCAACGGGTAACGAGACTGCCGCGGACGTGGTCTCTCGCGTTGACTGTTTTTATCCTCATCCTCCTTTCCCTAGGCGGAAGCTGGCTGATAGGTTCGGCACTTGGGACTCAGATAACCCGGTTGATCAATCGACTTCCCGAGGCATGGAAGATAATAGAAAATTATCTTTCAGAGTACGGGTGGGGGCGAGAGTTGCTTTCTTTACTACCTGCACCCCAGGACTTGCTGCCTCTGGGTAAAGGTCTGCTGGGTAATATTACGGGCTTTTTCGCCACCGCTTTTGGGGTGGTTGCGGGATTCGTGCTCGTGTTCTTCCTGGGGGTATACATCGCCATCGAACCTGAACCCTACGTAAATGGATTTCTCGCCCTGTTCCCACCCGAGAAACGCGATAGAATCAGGGAAATACTTAATCTGATCAGTCAGGCGCTTAGATGGTGGCTTATCGGCAGGGCCTTTGCCATGGCGGCAGTAGGAATTATGACAATATTAGCACTCTGGTTAATCGGGCTACCACTGGCTCCTACTCTCGGCTTGATGGTGGGGCTATTGACGTTTATTCCGTTTATCGGGCCGACAATAGCATCGATTCCCGCAATACTTGTAGCACTTGTGGAAGGACCCTATATGGTCCTCTGGGTCGTTATTATCTACGTCGTAATCCAGCAAATAGAGAATCAGATATTTACACCGCTGATTCAGAGGAGAGCGGTTTTCCTTCCCCCGGCTTTGTTACTTTCCGCCCAGCTTATTATAGGTATATTGTTCGGCTTTATGGGAGTTTTATTCGCCTCTCCTCTCTGCGTTATCATGGTCATTCTCGTCCAGACCCTCTATATTGAAGACCTGCTGGGAGAAAGCACAAAGATACTGGGCGCTCATAACCATAACACCGAAGAAAAAGGGTAGACAGGGTTTTGGCAACAGCGGGTGGTGTAGGGCTCATTTAATCATTTGATCGGTACGCGTAAACACGGGGTAATTGTTTGTCCTGGCCAGGTTTTCCCGCTATAATTTATTTCGATATTTTAACAACTTCTTCACATGGACCATTTAACATGGATTTAGCCTGAGTTCAACTGTTAGAATCAGTACTCAGCTGGGATATTATACCAGGAGCGAAATCAGTAAGCGATCGGTTTCACGCCTTTCGCACTAAGTCTTTACACTTTTAATTTGATTAATTGTGAGAGTGATAAAACATGACAATGTATTACAGGGCAAGGTTTGAAGCTCTAGGCAAGTTACCAGAAGAAGAAGCCATAGTCGAGGCTTTCGAACGAGACGACAGAGTAGAATCCTGCCGGGCGGATATCAGAGAGAAAACCAAAATCAGTTTCGAGGTACCATCCGAGGTAGTTGGCGGAGAACCCAGCGAGAGAGGGCCCAATCAGTCCAACCTCGATTACCACGGAGCACTGGAGCCCGGCTGGGGGCAAATTTTCTTTCAAACCTCGGAAGAGTACAAAACCTCGGCCGTGATAGAAATATTTGAGAACGCGACAGACATGCTAGGCAAGCCGCTGGAATTACTATATATAGACGCTAATTCGGAAGCTTTTAGCGATAGCTGACTCACCTGATTTTTAGAGGTATTTTGACGAGCCAGGGGACCCGGATGGAAA
>JBDGQU010000056.1:18040-45610 GCA_042218715.1 Bipolaricaulia bacterium
CCTTTCGGGGAAGACTGAAAACGAGATTTCGACCGAAAGTAATATATCTTCCTGCGCAATTACCCCAAATTATCCCTCCGACTGAACCGAGAAATAGTCGAACTGCCAACAAGCCATACCTTATACCACCAAAACTTCGAATCCGGTTCGACAGGTTTTTGTTGAAATTAATTTTCTTGACTAATTTATTAAATTCTTTAAGTTTACCCTTGTATTATTTAATTCCAACGTTATAATAATCTCAGAAGTTAAACAAGAGGCGTGATTCACTATGAGCGAAAAAGTAATAGGTAAGTGCCCGGTTTGTGGCGCCGATATGTCAGTAACTGAACTGGAATGTTCCAGTTGTCATACGAAAGTTAGTGGCAAGTTCGATCTAGGCAAGTTTTCCCGTCTTGATAAGCATCAGCTGGAGTTCGTAGAAGTGTTCGTCCGGCTTCGAGGGAATATAAAAGAGGTCGAGGAGGAGCTAGATATCTCCTACCCAACAGTTCGGAAAAAGCTGGACAACGTAATAGAGACGTTGGGTTACAGTCCGGAAGAAGGTCCCGAGGATACAAAGGTCGAAGAGAGAAATGAAGTGTTGACTGCCCTGGACCAGGGAGAGATTGATTTCGACGAGGCTATGAAAAAGCTAGAAAACCTTTAAGAGGAGGTCTCAAATGAACGAAGAGCGAGAGAAGATTCTAAAGATGCTTGACGAAGGGAAAGTAACGGTCGAAGAAGCGCAGGAACTACTTTCTACTATCGACGAGACGGAGAAAGGAAGATCTAAATTTGATACGGAAGTTGAAACCGCGGAAGAAGCAAGCGCCTTGAAGATCAACGTGGTCGAGAACGGCGAAGAAGAAGTAAATATCTCCATACCGATTGGACTCGTTAAAATGCTTAAAAGCTTCATCCCGAGTAAAGCAAAAGATAAACTCGATGAGAAAGGAATCAATATCGATAAAATCCTGGAAGAGATAGAGAAGGGAAGTTTTGACGGTAAACTGGTCGACATCGAGAATGAAGCTACACATATAGAAATTAAGCTAGTCAAATAGGATTACCGATAATATTCACCCCGTTGACTATTCAGCGGACGGGAGAAGTTTAGCAGCTAGCGTCAAAAATCAGGAAAAGTGATAGGAGGAAAGAAATGCTGGAAACTTTGAAAAACGGGGATTTTATGAAGTTGTGGCTGGGCCAATTGGTCTCCCGACTTGGCGACGGTATCCACGAGATCGCCCTCGCCTGGCTTGTACTGGAACTCACCGGGTCCGCTCTTTCCATGGGCGCTATACTTGCAGTCAGTGTTACACCAAATATTCTATTTGGCCTGCCTGCCGGGGTTTTCGTCGACAGATTCAATAGGAAGAAGGTCATGGTATACTCCGACCTCGCTCGGACTTTATTCGTTCTCGTTATCCCGGCTGCTTACGTCCTGGGTAACTTGCAAGTCTGGATGATATTTGCCGTTGCCTTTCTAACGAGTACGGCAGAGGCGTTTTACGGTCCGGCCCAACAGTCCAGCATTCCCAATCTCGTGAAGGAACAAAACCTGGATCCGGCGAATTCTCTGGTTCAAATAACTCGGGCAGTGTCCACCCTATTCGGTCTTTCCCTGGGCGGAGCCGTCGTGGCAATGGTCGGGGCGGCCAACGCTTTCTACCTCGATTCGCTATCGTTTTTCCTCTCCATGGTCTCAATTTCACTGATTTCCTATGGTACCGTGAACAGGGAAGGTATCGAGGGGCTCTGGAGTGACCTTGCTGAAAAAATAAAGGGTGGACTCAATTACGCGATGAACGACCCGTTCATCAAACGACTTATTATTTTAGCCGCGGGCATCAACTTCGTGTTCGCCCCGATCAACGTGATAATCCCCTTCTTCGCCAAGGAAGTAATGGGCCTGGGCGCCACTATTTACGGAATAATGCTTTCTTGTTTCTCCGTCGGGATGTTCGTCGGTAGCCTGATAATTGGCAACGTGACCGTCCATAGAGGTAAGAGCCTTGGTTCGGGAATACTGGGTTCCGGGGGTTTTCTCGTGTTATTTTCCGGGCTGTATTTGGTTAGCCAGGGATTCTTGTTACCAACTGTTATCCTTATCGGCCTATTGAGCCTCTGCCTCGCCGGTGTCGGAATATCCACTACATTCGCTAACGTACCAATTAACACGCTGCTCCAGCGATCGACTGAAGATAGCAAACGCGGTAGAGTTATGAGCATAGTTAACACGGGAACTATGGTAGCTATGCCAGTTGCTTACGGATTTAGCGGCTTCCTGCTCGAACAAATCGGTGCAGTTCCACTTCTCTTTAGTATAGGCGGTCTGACGGTTGTAGGAGCAATGGCTACCTTCAGTTCTCCCCAGATCATGGCAGCAAAATAGCCCGGTTATTTGTACGCCGACTTACTAAAAATCTCTCACGGCCCTGTATTGCCACAGGTAAGGAATATGAGCACCGTCTACTGACGCCAGGTTGCACTATCGAGCCCCAATTCCCGATAATTTAAGGACTTTTGATAAACCAGGTGGATACTTATGGACCGGAAGAGACGCATAGTTATAGAAAACGTTAACCCGGAGGTTGACGGTGGTAAATTCTCCGGAAAAGCGGTTTGCAATAAAGAAGTTACCGTAACGGCAGACGTGTTCGTCGACGGTCACCGCCAACTTTCCTGCAGGCTCTACTACGGTCCGACCGGAGCGGATTACTGGGAGTCGGTTTCAATGGAATACCTCGGTAACGACCGGTGGCAAGGAACCTTTATCCCTAAAGATATAGGGGAATACCGGTACACGATAAAGGCCTGGGTCGACAGGTTTGGGACCTGGAAAGAAGACTTATTAAAGAAGTACGAAAACGATCAGGATCTCCAGGTTTATTTCAAGATAGGAGAAAGCCTGGTAACGGAAGCCATCGAGAACGCCGACGATACCAGTGGTTACCTGAAGAGGGTCCGAGATGCCTTAGAATCGAATAACCTGGACCCGAAAGAAAAAGTGGAAGAGGTTACCAGCGACAAGCTCGAAAAATTAATGAACCGTTACCTCGAAAGGCATCTTCTAACGGAATACTCCGACAGACCCTCAATCACAGTAGATCGAAAAATAGCCCGGTTTAGCGCCTGGTACGAGCTTTTCCCCAGATCCTGTGGGGCCCCAGAAACCCACGGAACGTTTGAGGATTGCTCGAATATGATTCCTTACGTAAAGGACATGGGCTTCGACGTCCTGTACCTACCACCTATCCACCCAATCGGACGAACTAACCGTAAAGGAAAAAACAACGCCCTGGAGGTAACACAAGAAGACCCCGGTAGTCCGTGGGCAATCGGCGCGGAGGAGGGAGGACATAAATCCGTCCACCCGAAACTGGGAACTCTGGAGGATTTCCGGGACCTCGTAGAGGAAGCCAGTGAACACGATATGGAAGTTGCTCTGGACATCGCATTCCAATGTTCTCCGGACCACCCTTACGTCGAGAGTCATCCGGAATGGTTTCGCCACAGACCCGACGGAAGTATCCAGTACGCGGAAAATCCGCCTAAAAAGTACGAAGACATCTATCCATTCGATTTCGAAACTGACGATTGGCAAGCACTATGGAGGGAGCTCAAGAGTATATTTGATTTCTGGATCGACCAGGGGGTAAAAATATTCCGGGTCGATAACCCTCACACAAAGCCTCTTAACTTCTGGGAATGGGTTATCGCCGAGATTAAAAAGGATCACCCCGAGGTGATATTCCTATCCGAGGCCTTTACCCGACCAAGCATTATGTACTACCTGGCGAAAGTAGGGTTCAGTCAGTCTTACACTTATTTTGCCTGGAGAAATACCAGTGAGGAAATTAGAGAGTACATGACCGAGCTTACCGGGGCAAAGGTGAGTCAGTTCTTCAGGCCTAACTTATGGCCCAATACCCCGGATATCCTAACCGAATACCTCCAGAGAGGAGGCGAGGCCGCCTTCAAGATTAGGTTCATTCTCGCGGCTACCCTCGGTTCGAACTACGGAATTTACGGACCCGCCTTCGAATTGATGGAAAACCAACCCCTTGAATCCGGGAGCGAGGAGTACATGAATTCGGAAAAATACGAAGTTAGGAATTGGGAAATAGAGCGAGAAGACTCACTGAGAGATCTTATCAAACGGGTAAACGAGATAAGGAAGAAGAACCCGGCCCTGCACTCATTCAGAAATCTTGAGTTCCACGATGTGGACAACAACCAGCTACTGTGTTACAGCAAAGTAAGCGGGGACGGAAAAAACAAAATGCTGATCGTCCTAAACGTGGATCATTCAAGGACTCAGTCCGGCTGGGTAAATCTGAACCTCGACGAGCTGGATATCGACGGAGATAAACCGTTTCAGGTTCACGACCTGATCCGTGACGCACATTACCAGTGGCAGGGAGCTTCCAACTACGTCGAACTGAATCCGAATACGATGCCTGCCCACGTATTTCGCGTCCGTCAGTTGATCAGGTCAGAGGAGGATTACGACTACTTTGCCTGAGACCAAATTTTCTACTACTACGTTCGTGACCTGTACCATTCCCGGAGGTACTCCGGGGGCCCTCGGCTAACCCGGGTATAAGACAGGAGTTGGCCCTCCAGGGGAGTGATTTCTACAAGATGAACGACCTAAACCAGGAAAGTGTTACTCGTCGGCCGGAGTGGTATAAAGACGCGATAATATACGAGCTTCACGTCCGGGCCTTCCAAGACAGCAACGGTGACGGTATTGGTGATTTCGAAGGTCTCATAAACCGTCTCGACTATCTTCAGGAGCTAGGAGTTACTGCTCTCTGGCTCTTGCCTTTCTATCCTTCCCCGTTAAAAGACGACGGCTACGACGTATCAAATTACAGGGACATTCATCCTGATTACGGCACGCTGGAGGACTTTCGGAGGTTCCTCGACGAAGCCCACCAGCGGGGCCTTAAGGTTATTACTGAGTTGATAGTTAATCATACCTCGGACCAGCATCCCTGGTTTCAAAGAGCCCGCCGGGCTGAACCGGGTAGTAAGGAGAGGGATTTTTACGTTTGGAGCGATACGCCGGAAAAATACGAAGATGCGAGGGTGATTTTTAAAGACTTCGAATCCGCCAACTGGAGCTGGGATTCCGAGGCTCAGGCGTATTACTGGCACCGGTTTTACGAACACCAGCCAGACCTTAACTACGACAACCCGGCCGTTCGAGAGGCTATAAAAGGGATGCTGGATTACTGGTTGGAAATGGGTGTCGACGGTCTTCGGCTGGACGCCGTGCCTTACCTTTACGAGCGCGAAGGCACTAACTGTGAAAACCTGCCCGAGACCCATGAATTCTTAAAAGAGTTAAGAAGTCACATAGATGAGAAATTTGACCACAGATTGCTGCTTGCAGAAGCTAACCAGTGGCCTGAAGACGCGGTGGAATACTTTGGAGACGGCGACGAAGTCCAGATGGCGTACCATTTCCCATTGATGCCGAGACTATTCATGTCACTCCGACTGGAGGACAGTTTTCCCGTTATAGACATATTGGATCAAACACCCGATATTCCGGAGAGTTGCCAGTGGGCAATATTTCTCAGGAACCACGACGAGCTAACCCTGGAAATGGTTACCGAAGAGGAAAGAGAATACATGTACCAATCCTACGCGGAGGACCCCCAGGCAAGAATAAATCTTGGAATAAGGCGTCGACTGGCTCCGCTACTGCAAAAGAACAGGCGGAAAATTGAATTAATGAAGAGCCTGTTACTTTCACTTCCGGGGACTCCGGTAATCTATTACGGTGATGAGATTGGTATGGGGGACAATATATATCTCGGGGACCGTAACTCAGTAAGAACTCCTATGCAGTGGAGCCCGGACAGGAACGCTGGCTTTTCGGACGTGAATTCTCACAGGTTATACCTTCCGGTAATCTCGGACCCTGAGTATCATTACCAGTCCGTTAACGTAGAGGCTCAACAACAGAATCCGAGTTCGATGCTTGCCTGGACAAAAAGGCTAATATCCCTGAGGAAGAAGTTCAGAGCATTTAGCCACGGGAAGGTAAAATTTCTCCATCCGGATAACAACAAAATACTCTCTTTTCTCCGGATTGATGGCGATCAGAAAATCCTTGTAGTAGCCAACCTATCGAGATTTACCCAGGCTGTCCAGCTGGATTTGGAAGACTACAGCGGTTCCGTACCGCGAGAGTTGTTTGGTCGAACTGAGTTTCCCAGAATTGAGGATGAACCTTATTTTTTGACTCTCGGACCACATACCTTTTACTGGTTTAGCCTGGAACAACCGTCAAAAGACCAGGGTCTGGAGACAGAATCGAGAGAAGGCAGTACGCCCACGATTGGAGTAAAATCTAGCTGGTCCGAAGCATTTACCGGCGACACCGCCAAAACACTCGAGAGTTCTCTCGAAAATTACTTACCTCGCGTCCGCTGGTTTGCCGGGAAAGCAAAAAACATTCAGTCGATAAATATTGAGAAGTCAGTAAAAATATGTAGTTCTCCCTCTTCCTGGTTCCTGCCTGTTGTAGTAAGATACGTAGAGAGTGAACCCGAGACCTATAGTTTAGTTTTAACCGCGAAACTAATCTCCGAGATGGAGAAGGAAGACAAAGAGGATTCGGACGTGATTGCAAAGCTTGAAGATTCCGAGGACAATACAGTCGGACTAATAGACGCCTTGCGAGACGACGGTTTTAACAGTGCTTTGCTCGACGGTTTGCTGAGCGCGGAAGAATTACCATCCCGGGAACTCAAAGTCGATCGAACTAAAGAAAGTTACGACGGAGTCGAGGAAGAGCTTAAAAAAGTGACTCCAGAGCCAGTTACAAGGGAACAAAGCAACAGTGCGGTCGTGTACGATCAAGGTTTCTTTCTCAAGTTCTTTAGGAAACTCGAAGAAGGAGTTAATCCGGATCTAGAGATAGGAAAGTTTCTAACGGAACGAGAGTTCGAATTTTCACCTTCAGTCCTTTCTTCGCTGGGTTACAAACCGAACAGAAAAAGCAGGGGCTCAACTCTCGCAATTCTCCACGAATTCGTTCCCAACGAGGGTGACGCCTGGGAATATTTTCGGGACCACCTCTCCCGATACTACGAACGTGTGCTGGCGGAATCGAAGAAGCAGCGGGACTCCGTAACTATCCCGGATGAATCCCCGCTGGAGCTTACGGGGGTTAATCCACCGGAAGCCTTTGTCGAGATGGTCGGACCTTACCTTCGATCAGCGGAACTCCTGGGGCGAAGGACCGCCCAGCTTCACAAGGCACTGGCTTCGGGCAGCGACCCTGATTTTATTCCGGAAAGAATGAAGTCATCTGATAGACGGTCAACTTACCAGGCAATAAGGAACCAAACGAGAAAGACTTTTCGATTCCTGGATAAGCAGTTCGCTAACATACCAGCCGAACTTGAGCCTTTAGCCAGGGATATTTCCACCTCCGAAGACGCAATACTCGGTCGGGCTCGGAGTATCGTAGACAAATCAATTTCAGCGACCAAAATTAGGTGTCACGGCGATTACCACCTCGGGCAGGTTTTATTTACGGGAAATGATTTCATGATAATAGATTTTGAAGGTGAACCCGAACGCCCTCTGTCCGTCCGTCGGCTCAAACGGTCTCCGCTGAGAGACGTTGCCGGGATGATTAGATCGTTTCACTACGCGTCTTATTCCAGTTTGTTCGAACAGGAGTCAAGCGGATTAACCAACCACGACCACTTATCCGAACTTGAAGGATGGGCAATTCTATGGTACAAGTGGATATCGGCGAGCTTTCTCGAATCTTATCTAACTGAAACCGAGGGAGAAAATTTCCTTCCCGACAATCTAGATGATCTTAAGATTCTGCTCGATTCGTTCATACTTGAGAAATCTATCTACGAAATTAACTACGAGCTTAATAATAGACCGGATTGGTTGAAAATACCTCTAAGCGGGATCAATCAAATCCTCGACCGAGGTGGTTAACTTGACCGGGCAAGGGAACAAACACGAAGAAATTAAGTCCCAAATTACGAAAAAGGACGTCGTTCGATTTAACGGGGGCGACCATTGCAGGGCATATAATTTTCTTGGAGCTCATATTGATAAAGGCACCGGAAAAGTTCACTTTGCGGTCTGGGCACCAAACGCGGATTCTGTATCCGTTGTCGGCGACTTCAACTCGTGGAAAGAAGGCCGGGACGTTCTTTCACCGCAGGGGGACTCGGGAATTTGGTCCGGAGCGGTTTCCGGGGCCTCACCGGGCGATCGATATAAGTACCATATAGAATCCAGGGAAGGAGATTACGAAGTCGACAAGGCAGACCCCTATGGATTTTATCACGAAGAACCTCCAAAGACCGCGTCTATAGTTTGGGACCTGAATTACGATTGGGACGACTCCGAGTGGCTTGCTACTCGAGGCTCCAGAAACGGACTGGACGATCCAATTTCCATATACGAAGTTCACCTCGGCTCCTGGAAACGTGTTCCAGAGGAGGGGAACAGGTCACTCACTTATAGAGAAATAGCTCCCAGGCTGGGGAAATACGTCGAGAAACACGGGTTCACCCACGTCGAATTCCTGCCGTTGATGGAACACCCGTTTTACGGTTCCTGGGGGTACCAGGCGACGGGCTATTTCGCTCCCACAAGCAGGTACGGGGAACCAGAGGACTTAATGTATCTGATCGATCACCTCCATCAGCGGGGAATAGGCGTAATACTTGACTGGGTCCCGTCGCACTTCACCACGGACGAACACGGATTGGGATATTTCGACGGAACTCATCTCTACGAGCACGCCGACCCGAGAAAAGGGCGCCATCCAGACTGGGACAGTTATATATTCAATTACGGGAGAAACGAGGTACGTAGCTTCCTGCTGAGCAGTGCAAATTTTTGGCTTGACAGGTACCACGTGGACGGTCTCAGGGTAGACGCTGTAGCTTCGATGCTCTACCTGGATTATTCCCGAGACGAAGGCGAGTGGGTCCCGAATAAATACGGGGGGAACGAAAACCTCGAAGCTATATCCTTTATTCGTGATCTCAACGAAACAGTTTACGAAAATCATCCCGACGTACAGACTATAGCGGAGGAATCAACCGCCTGGCCAATGGTTTCTTCTCCAACTTATATTGGAGGTCTGGGTTTCGGGATGAAGTGGGATATGGGCTGGATGCACGACACGCTCCAGTACTTGTCCAGGGACCCGGTATATAGAAGCCACCATCACAATGAACTAACTTTCAGAATGGTCTACGCCTTTAACGAAAATTTCGTTCTCCCTCTTTCGCACGACGAGGTAGTGCACGGAAAAGGATCTTTACTGAATAAACTACCGGGAGACGACCGCCAGAAACTGGCGGGATTGAGACTCCTGTACGGTTATATGTTTGCCCAACCCGGAAAAAACCTACTATTCATGGGGGGCGAGTTTGGACAATGGCGAGAGTGGAGTCACGAAAGGAGTCTTGATTGGCATCTGGTTGAAGAGCCACCTCACGAGAAATTAAAAAACTGGGTGGGAGATCTAAATCAAATATACAGGACCGAACCCGCTCTCCACGAGCTCGATTTCGATTCGGACGGTTTCGAGTGGGTAGAAGCTAACGACTCCGATCGTAGCGTATTGACTTTTCTCCGGAAAGCCAAAGACGAGGAGGAAATTGTACTCGCCGTCTTCAATTTTACGCCCGAAGCAAGAACTAACTATCGCCTGGGTGTACCTCGTTCCGGGCGCTGGAAGGAGATATTAAATAGCGACGCGGAAACTTACGGAGGAGAGGGATACGGAAATTTTGGGGGCGTAAAGACTTCGCCAGTTCCCGCCCAGGGGCGACAGTATTCGGTAAACCTGACTTTACCTCCTCTCGGAGCGCTTCTGTTTAAATGGGAACCGAGGTAGCTCTCGAAGAGACCTAGCAACAGTATTTTTTTCAACTTTGAACGAGGGATAGACTTGAATAAATATATCTGCATCCACGGACATTTTTACCAGCCACCCAGGGAGAACCCCTGGCTTGAAACTATTGAAAAGCAGGATTCCGCTTCTCCGTATCACGATTGGAACGAACGGGTTACGGCCGAGGCTTATGCACCCAATGCCAAATCACGAATACTAGACGATGAAGGCCGAATTAGAGACATAGTGAATAACTATTCCAGGTTAAGCTTCAACTTCGGTCCAACTTTGCTTAGGTGGATAGAATCCGAGAACAAGGAACTCTACGAAGCCATACTGGAAGCCGATAAGGATAGTATGAAAAGGTTCGACGGTCACGGTTCGGCCCTGGCTCAACCCTACCACCACATGATCATGCCCCTTGCGAATACAAAAGACAAGTACACGCAGGTAAGGTGGGGGATAAAAGACTTCAAAACTAGATTCGGCCGGGATCCGGAGGGCATGTGGTTGCCCGAGACAGCGGTAGATATTGAAACTCTGGAGATAATGGCCGAGTTAGGCGTGAAGTTTACTCTACTTTCGCCCCATCAGCTTGAACTCTCAGGTAAAAACGGAGACGATCGAGAAGTTATATCTGACAAAGATCTGGATACGACCAGACCTTACGCAATAAATCTCTCCGGAGACAAGAAAATTACGGTTTTTCCGTACGATGGAGAACTTTCCAACGCGATAGCCTTCGAAGGGTTGCTGAAAGACGGGAAAAAATTCGCAAGGAGGTTAATCAATTCTTTACCCGAAGAGGCCGACCACGAGCCTCTCCTTAACGTGGCTACCGACGGCGAAACTTACGGCCATCACCACAAACACGGAGACATGGCTTTGGCCTACGCCCTCAGGGAAATTGAAAACGACGACGCAGTCTCTCTAACCAATTACGGTCAATACTTAGCTCAGCATCCGCCAGAGCAGGAGGCAGAGATTCGGGAAAGAACTTCCTGGAGCTGCTCCCACGGAGTTGAGAGGTGGAAAGACGACTGCGGTTGCAGCACGGGAGGACAGTCCGGCTGGAATCAGAAATGGCGAGCTCCACTCCGCGACGGGCTCAACCAGCTGAGGGATGACCTCGAACCTCTCTACGAGGAAGCGGCAAACCAATATCTTTCCCGTCCGTGGGAGGCCCGCGACCATTACATAGATATCGTACTAAATCGGTCCGACGATTCGCTGAACAACTTCTTTTCTAACCATGCTCCCCGGGAGTTAACCGAAGACGAGAAATCTTCAGCTTTAAAATTGCTCGAGCTCCAGCGACACCTTATGTTGATGTTTACCAGCTGTGGGTGGTTCTTCGCCGATATATCCGATATTGGTACCGTACAGATACTCCGCTACGCTGATAGAGCGATTCAATTGGCGGATGATCTCTTCAATAGGGACTTTTTGTCCCCGTTTATGAGAGAGCTAGAAAAGGCTAAGAGTAACAAAGATCAGTATGGTACGGGAAGAGACGTTTACGATTCCTTAATATCTCCCGCAAGAGTAAGTAAGAAAAGAGTCGCGGCTCACTACGCGATTCTCGCTCTTTTCGAAGGATTCGAGCCGGAAAGAGACGAGTACTCTTACCAAGTCAATCTGAATAAAGAGGCCTTAAAACTCGAAATACTCGGCGACACGAAACTGGCGCTGGGCGAGGTCAAAATAGATTCCAAAGTAACCCGAGCCTCAGAGTGGTTTGAATTCGGCGTTATCTATTTCGGGGAACAGAACTTAAGCGCCGGAATTCGCCAGCCCGGAGAGGGAAAAAAGCTATCCGAATGCATTCAAACAGTCCTCCCTCCGTTTGAACAAGGGAACTTAACTGAGGCTCATCAGAAGTTGACGGATACCTTCGGTCCGTTCGATTACTCGTTGTCCACATTGTTCAGTGACGATCAGCGTCGTATCCTGGACATAATTATTGAAGGCAGATTAGAAGGAGCGGAAGAGGAATACCGGAGAATGTACGAGGATCATCTCCCTCTGATGCGGTACATTGTAGAACACGACGTTAAATTGCCTTACGCGCTATACAATACTGCTGAATACACTCTGAACGCCAACCTACGAAAGTGTTTGTCCGCCCAGACTCCGGACCTGGAAACAGCAAGGGAGATATTAAACCAGATGGAGAAACTGGGGGTCGAATTTCAGGACGGCCACCTGGAATACGTGATTCAGTCCAAGATTAAAAATCTGTCCGCCGATCTGGGAAATGATCCCCGAAACCCGGAGACACTGGACCAAATAAGAGATTTAATTAGATTTACTAACTCTCTCCCCCTGGAAGTAGATTTCCGTGAACTTCAGACAACCTACTATAGAGTAAGTAATAACGTTTTGGATGAAATAAGGGAGTTAAAAGAAAAAGAGGACACCGGCACCCCGGAATGGGTTCAAACTTTCTTGAACCTGGCGGAAGACCTCGGTGTCCGGATCGAGTTTCCGGGAGACCAGGAAAACAATCAATAAGAGAATTAATTAATCACCCGGTAGGTAAAGCTTCTCGTAATAGTCTTCGAGCATTCGCTCAGCGGAATACCTATCGTAGGTATCCTCTATACTGGCTTTCATCATCTCCGTCCATTTTTCTCTATCTTCGTAATATGTCGGAACTATTTCGTCGAACAGCACCCTGTACAGGGCCTCCAGGTCGTGTTCGTCCTGACCCTCTCCAGTATATCCGTCCCCAAACTGCCAGCCGTTTTCACCATGGCGACAGACCTCGGGCCACCACCCGTCCAGGATACTTGCGTTCAGGATACCGTTCATGGCGGCTTTCATCCCGGACGTACCGCTTGCTTCCTTGGGTTTCCGAGGGTTATTCAACCAGACATCTACTCCCCGGGTTAGTTTTCTCCCTATCTCAATATCGTAGTCTTCGAGAAATACCACGCTTTCAGGGTAAGTCCGAGAGGCTTCTACAAGCCGAGAAACAATCTCTTTACCCCTATCGTCCAGAGGATGTGCCTTCCCGGCAAATACCAGTTGGACCTCGTTGTTCTCGAGATAGGGGCCAATTTGATCCGGTTTCGAGAATATCAAATCCGCACGCTTGTAAGGAGCTGCCCTGCGGGCGAAACCGATAAGTAACTTTTCCGAATTCAATTCCTTCCCCGTTCGATCTTTAATAAACTCGAGTAGTTCTCGCTTCAAAGATTGATGTACCTGCCAAATATCTTCGAACGATGATTCCTCAACCATCTTTTCTACCTTTGAATCGACCCAGGAATTACGATTAACGCCGTTTGTTATGCCCTCGATCGGGGCTCGGGACTCTACGTCAGCCCACATCGATTCTGCCGTCTGACGATGAAGATCAGAAACACCGTTTGCCTTTTTACTCAACTTAAGTCCAGCTGCTGTCATGTTGAACGGAGCGCCACCTATCGATTCAAGGTTTTTTGCCGAAATCCAGTCCGTCAGCCCCATATATTCCAGCACCCTGAGACCGTGCACCTCGTTACCCTGTTCGACTGGTGTGTGGGTAGTAAACACCACTCTGTTCCGTACTTTATTCCAGGCCTGTTCGAACCCTGTTCCCGACTCCATCTCTTCGCTTATCAATTTAAGAGCGGCAAATACTGCGTGGCCTTCATTAAAGTGATAAATATCTGGATTTAGACCTAGCTCGTCCAGAGCAAGCGCGCCACCTATACCGAGAATCATTTCCTGCGCTATCCTTTCTTCTTCAAACCAACCGTATAGTTGGCCGTTTAGCCATCTATCTCCCGGCTGGTTCTCTTCCAGATTTGTATCGAGCAAGTAAAGGGGGGCACTTCCGAATCGTCCTTTTTCGAGCTTCCATACTTTACAGGTAACCTTCCTATCTCTAATCTGGACCCCTACTTTGACCCCCGTATCCTCTAGATAGTCGTAGATGTAATCGTTTGTGGGATAACAGTCATAGGGGCGACCGTTCTCGCTTATCTCCTGTTTTTTATAGCCCTGGCGCCAGAGAATCCCTATCCCCACCATCGGCAAATTCATCTCGTTTGCCGTCTTCATAATGTCTCCCGCCAGGACACCCAGCCCCCCTGCGTAAAGGGGTAGGTCCTCGTTTAACCCGTATTCCATACAGAAATACGCTACAGAAGGTTTTTCTCGGTCCGTATTGTCATTCATCTTATCCCCCCGTTATTTCGCAAGTAAAGTCAGTAAATTTTAGCACAAGAAATATCAGTTAAAAAGAGGTTTCGAGATATTTTAACGAAGTTTAGCCAGCACCCAGAGGAGAACACATCAGATTGGGTAAAAAGTGAGGAAAAATTTGCCGATAACCACTGGAGCAGGGGGTTAACCATGGCAAAGAATCTCGTCTGAGTGCTGGGAAAAGCATCAAATTAGCCCGGGGGTACTATCTCCCTGGTTGGAGAAAGGCTAAGTTGATTTTGTACCAATTGTCGGGAATCAGCCCAACAGGTACTTGAGATTGGGATATCTTTCTTCCAGAAATCCTAAATAAGCATCAATACCTGCCACTTTTCCAGCTTCACCCACTACCAAAAATAAATAAACGACCATGTACATTACCTGTTGATTGAATATCGCGGAACTTGGGGGAATTACAGCTAAATACATCAAAAGCATAATCAATATTCCGCCATAAGAAGCCAGCCTTACTGCTACACCAAATACCAGAGCAACGCCAATTAAAACAGATGACCAAATGAGTAACTGAATTACGAACTGGTTGCCCCAGAAATTTAATAAAATCTTACCAATTGGGCCCCTGGGATAAGTTGACGGTAGCACAACCCCTACAGAATTCCAGGCTCCCCAACCTCCTCCGACAAATAACCTCAGACCGATACCCATCATACTGGCACCCATAGCCAACCTGGCCAGCACCAGTACCGAACCAAGCCGTTCAAACAAACCGACTTCATTTTCACCTTTTTGAGTAGCTGTACTCACTGTGACCTCCTCAATCTTCTCTTATTAAAAAATCAAAAAACCTTTTAACGTTTTGCCATAATATTAATATAAATAATATAACCTTCCAACAAATAAAAAAGGGGGGATTTGACCCCCATCCCCCCTCAGTTTAACTTATATTCTATCTTTCCTCAATCGTGAGAGCTCTTGGAAATGTTTCTACGTTTTTGTCTCCAAACATCTCCAGAGTACCGGTTCTGCCTTTCTTGTCCTCCGCAGTTAACTTATAGGTCATCTTACCGGTCGGCACACCGGGAGATACCTTCCAGGCCCCAGCCCAGAACCAAACTTTTGGCTTTTCGTCCGGTGGATGCTTGCCGTGGTGCATGTCGATCTTCTTGCCGTTCTCCAATTCCGCCTGAACCTTTAATCCTCTCTTCGTTATTTCGTCGTGATCGTTTAACTTTTCGCCGGTATTCCCGCTAAATAGGACCGCATGCCATACAATCTGTTCTCCCCTCTTAAAGACGCTAGTCAATTCACAGGGGGCACCTGCCTTGGCGACTGCACCGGAGCCACCTTTTACAACTTCTGCAACTATTACGTAATCCTGGCCGTTTGCAGCGGCGGCTTCAAAATTGGTTACCGCCATTGAACTAAACGTTATACCTCCGACTGCCGCTGCAGCCCCTTTGATAAAGTCACGTCTATTCAGATTCTCTAACAAACCTTCATCTTCTGTACTTTCTGGTTCTTCAATTTTTTCTCCCATCTTTTATTATACCTCCAAATATAGAATTAATATTCAATTCCGTCTACTTGCTAAATCCTGTGAAATACTCTTAAGCAACTACGAACGCTTTGAAAATTGAACTATCACCTCCGCTTTTTGCTTTTGGGAAAATACAGCTTTCCCTAGAAATTTTTAACCCCTTTTAGGTTTACGAATTCCGATTTTATAGAACTTAAATCCCAATTAACCCGGTTACCCTGCTCTATATCCTCTTTAACGGCTAGAGCGCAAGAATAGCCAAGCCTGGTTAATTTCCAGCATTGGTTATCCCTATCCTCATCCTTGACACGCTCTACGAGGCCATACTTTTCAAGCTTCTTCATTTTTTCATCAATCTTGTCCCTCTTATCGGGCGCCAGCTCGAAATTCACGGTATTGGCCCGATAGACCCTACTGGCAACAAATTCAGTAGAAAAATGTCTCGGTTGATTACAAAATCCTTTTTCCAGAGAGCTGGCTTTAGGCAGTTGTTTTCTTGGTTTACCCCCAAACCATCTATCTGTATCTCCCCCCACGAATAGCCAGAAGATTTTTCTCATGACCTTTCCAAATCTTTCTCCCTCGAGCTTTCTGATGTTTTCCTCTATATTTACTTTCTTCGAATTATCTATACTCATTTTGATTTAGCCCCCCACCGAATCATGATTAAAGTCATTCATAACTCTTTTGTACTTATTGAAAAATCGGTAAAATATCGTTACATTAGTTATGTATTCATGTTCACATTCAGTTAGTTTTAGTTTATACTCTATTTACTGGATTGTCAATATTGATTCGACCCGAAAATACAGATAGGTTGAGTTAAAGAATACTAACGATTCTGACAAAACAAGTGGAGGTATCGTCGTGGAGTATTTGAGTCCTATTATTGCCCTCAACATCATCGCAGGGCCTATAGCGGTAGTTTTAGTTATATTCAACAGGTTATTTGCCGAATACGAGGATGTAACAGTCAAAGTGAACGATGGGGAAGAAGAATTCACCGCGGAAGGCGGAATAACTTTACTCCAGGCCCTGGAGGAAAACGACTTCGACATACGCGCTGCGTGTGGTGGCCAGGGAAGCTGTGGCTATTGTAAAGTAAAGGTTGAGGAAGGCGGGGGGCCGGTGTTGCCAACGGAGGAGCCAATGCTCACCCGGGAAGAATTAACTAACGGGACGAGGCTTAGCTGTCAGGTTAAACTTAGAGAGGACATGGAAGTAGATATTCCCGACTTCTTAACCACCGTTAAAGACATAGTAGAAAACGAGCTATACGATCCGAGTCTCAGATGGCAATTCAACATTTCTGCCAGAGGAATGGGTAAGCGAAATGGCGACATGGTTGAAACCAAGCTGGAAGAAACCGAAACGGCAAAAATTGGGGAAATACTAGAAGAATACGGAACGAGTAGAAACGCGCTTCTTCCCGTACTACAGGAAGTTAACAATAGATTCAATTATCTTCCCGAACCTGTCCTGGCAAAACTCTCCAGAGAACTAGACGTCCCTCTTTCTCACCTTTACAAATTGGCCACTTTCTACAATTCGTTTAACCTCGAGCCCCGGGGCGAACATAAAATAACCGTCTGTCTCGGGACGGCCTGTCACGTGAAGGGTGGCGAAAGTATTATCCAGAATTTTGAAGACCGGCTGGGAATTGAACGGGGAGAGACAACTGAAGATATGCAATTCACTCTTAAAGGTGCCAGGTGTCTCGGAACCTGTGGCCTTGCCCCCGTAGTAATGATTGATGAAGAGGTATACGGGGAAATGAGTCCCAAAAAGGTTCCAGATATTCTAGAAAAGTATCGCGGGGAGAAAGTCCATGAGTAAACTGAATATTGAAGATTTAGATGAAATAAAGGAGAAAGTCAAGAGTCGGGAAGAAGATAAGAAGGGGAAGATAATTGTCCACATGGGGACTTGTGGAAGAGCCGCGGGCGCTGGAGAAATTATGGATACCTTATCGAAGGAATTCGAGGAGAGGGATCTTGAGAAGATTGATTTGACCAGCTCGGGCTGTGCAGGTCTTTGTAGCCGGGAGCCGATGATTACGGTCCAAATAGGTGACGAGGCTCCGGTTAAATACATAGATCTAACGCCGGATAAGGCAAAGGAAATCCTGTCCGACCACGTGCTAGGAGGAGACACCGTCGCGGAATACGCTCTGGCAAAAGGCAGCGAAAAAGCATATTAATGTTTGTCCCGGTCCTTAATTGAATGATGGAGGAATTATGAATACAAAAGAGAATGTACCTGATCTGGAGAACGTCGATTTCTTTTCACGTCAAAAACTAATAGTTCTTAAGAATAGAGGGTCAATCAATCCGGAAGAGATTGACGAATACATCGCAAGAGATGGCTATAAAGCTCTGGCAAAAGCTCTCACTTCGATGGAGCCAGAAGAGATAATAGAAGAAATAAAAGATTCCGGTTTAAGGGGGAGAGGAGGCGCTGGCTTTCCCACGGGAAAGAAGTGGGAATTTGCAAGGCATTCAGAGGGAGATGAAAAATATTTAATTTGTAACGCGGACGAAGGTGATCCCGGCGCCTATATGGATAGAAATATCATAGAGTCGGACCCGCACTCCGTGCTGGAAGGGATGCTTATCGGCGCGAAGGCAATGGGTGCAACAGAAGGGTTTGTTTATATTAGAGACGAATATCCCCTCGCCGTGAAGAGACTGAACATAGCAATAGAGCAGGCCAAAGATTACGGACTTATCGGAGAAAATATATTTGGGACGGACTTTAGTTTTGACATTCATATTACCCGCGGCGCAGGAGCGTTTGTTTGCGGTGAGGAAACTTCTTTAATGGCCTCCATTGAGGGAGGCTCTCCCGAGCCGAGTCATCGACCCCCGTATCCGGCCCAATCAGGGTTATGGGGGAAGCCAACTAATATTAATAACGTCGAGACCTGGGCAAACGTCTCTAAGATAATTAACAGGGGAGCGGAATGGTTTTCAAGTTTGGGTACGGCTGAGAGCAAGGGAACAAAAGTCTTTTCCCTCGTCGGGGACATAAACAATACGGGTTTGGTTGAGGTCCCAATGGGCATTACCCTCGAGGAAATCATTTACGATATCGGAGGTGGAATACCAGAAGGTAAAGACCTAAAAGCAGTACAGACAGGAGGACCATCGGGAGGATGTATCCCATCCGAATTGACCGATTTACCCGTGGATTACGAGGAGCTAGCCGAAGCAGGTTCGATAATGGGTTCAGGAGGATTAATCGTGATGGACGAAGATACCTGCATGGTAGATACGGCGAAGTACTTTATAGAGTTCACTAACGACGAATCCTGCGGGAAATGTTCTTCGTGTCGAGACGGGTCGACAGCACTTCTGGAAATCCTTGAGCGAATAAGCAACGGTAATGGCAGAGAAGGGGATATAGATTTACTCGAGGAACTGTCCCGAACCATCAAGGAAGCGTCCCAGTGTGGATTGGGTCAAACTTTACCCAATCCCGTTTTGACTACTTTGGAATATTTCAGGGACGAATACGAAGAGCACGTACGAAACGATAGATGTCCGGCAAAGGTTTGTAGAGAATTGATAGAATATTCAATTGATAAGGATAAATGTAAAGGCTGTGGAGTCTGTGCTAAAAATTGCCCCCAGGACGCTATCACTGGAGAGTCCAATGAACCACACGAGATTTCTCTGGAAACGTGTGTAAAATGCGGAATATGCATGGAAAGCTGTAACTTCGACGCTGTTAGATTAGGCGATGTATCTCGAACCAAAACAGCAGATAAAGTTACCAATTAGAGATGGAATTGATAGTCTTTAAGTTACCAATCCTGGTTAATGTTTCTAGAGGTGAATGTGAATGATTAATTTCGTGCTAAATGACAGGGAATTAGAGGTCGAAGAGGGAACTAATATACTTGATGCAGCCCTGGAAGCAGGTGTTGATATTCCTAATCTATGTTATCACGAAGAAGTAAGTCCCTACGGCTCTTGCAGGCTATGTCTCGTTGAAATTGTCGAAGACGGAGGATCCAGCCTCGAACCTTCCTGTCAATCCAAGGTTACCGAGGGAATGGAGGTTAAAACTCATACTGATAAAATTGAGGAAAGGCGTCAAATCATCCTTGAACTTCTACTGGCAGAAGCTCCGGATTCGGAAGAATTAAAAGAGTTAGCCGCAGAACACGGAGTAACGGACAGTCGCTTCGATCTGGACGGCCAGGGAAAGTGTATTTTGTGTGGATTGTGCGTGAGGGTCTGTGCCGAAGTCGTCGGAAGGGAGGCTATCAGCTTCTCGGGTAGGGGCGTAGGAAGAAGAATAATGACTCCCTTTGGGAAAATATCGGATTCTTGTATAGGATGCGGTGCTTGCGCCTATATATGCCCCACGGATGCAATTGAAGTTGAAGAGGCAGCTTAACCTTACTCAGGTTTTTCTCCTCGTACAACGCCAAGCACAGAGGGTCCGTCAAGTACTTCTTATCCAGGCATAAAAAGCCTACTTGTTGAAATGTAATAACAATCGTTATATAATGGCTTTAGAACTAAATGGCTACTAAAGCAACCTCGGCTATATTACCGATCTACACGATGACATTTCATCGGTAGCCCAGGTTAGGACCAATAGTTAAACGAACGAGGAGGATCCAAATGGGTTATTTAACCCCTATAATAGCTCTGGATATTATAGCAGGTTCTCTGGCTGTAATTTTAGTAATAGCAAATAAACTATTTGCCGAATACGAGCAAGTAACTCTTGACGTGAACGATGGAGAGGAAGAATTTGAAGTCGAAGGAGGGACAACACTCTTACAGGCACTTACCGATAACGAAATTTATATACCTTCAGCCTGTGGAGGTCAGGGAAGCTGTGGGTTCTGTACTGCCGAGGTAAAAGAAGGTGGAGGCCCTGTACTTCCTACTGAAGAGCCAATGCTATCCAGGCAGGAGCTTATCGATGGAGTTAGGTTGAGTTGCCAGGTAAAGCTCCGGGAGGATATGAAGATAGAGATCGAGGAAAAGTACCTGGAAGTAGAAAAGTATTCTGCCGAAGTAATTTCTACAAAGGACGTTACGCCCTCAATTAAAGAGATCATATTCGATCTTAAAGAACCGGAAACTATCGATTTCAAAGCCGGTCAGTACGTTCAGGTTCAGGTACCGGCAAATGGAGATACAGTTGATCGAGCTTATTCTATCGCCTCGGAAGAAAGCGTCAACGACAAAGTTATGTTAACCGTTCAGCTTATAGAGGGCGGTCTGGGTTCGACCTACTTACACGAACTGGAAGAAGGAGATGAGGTGGAATTCACCGGTCCATTTGGTGATTTTTACGTTCAGGACTCTGATGCATCTGTAATAGGGGTAGCTGGTGGAGTAGGCCTGGCTCCGTTAAGATCGATAGTGTTTTCACTTCTGGAACAGGGATCCGATAGAGAGATATGGCTATTTTACGGCGCCCGGACCCTGGAGGACCTTTACTACCACGAGGATTTGCAGGAGCTCGCCGATAAACACGATAACTTTAACTACGTACCGGCGCTTGATTCCTCGCAACCGGATTGGGACGGAGAAGTCGGTCTAATTACTGAAGTTATGCAGGATTATCTGGAGAAGGGAAAAGACATGGAAGGTTATCTCTGTGGGCCGCCTCCTATGATGGACGCAACAATAGACTTATTGAAGAATTACGGTGTAGACGAGGACGACATACTTTTCGACGACTTTTCATAAGTTTCCGAAGGTAGCTAGATTCCCGAATTCCCATTTTGATCCACTCCCGTTACGGTTGAGCATTGTCTTCAACCATTAAACGGATTCTATGGTAATGTCTCAGTTTTTTCACCATGGATGAAAACTAGACGAGAATTCCAAGAACTTTGACTTAATTTCACGTTTATGCCCACTGCCCCTTACCTGGCTGCCGGGATTTCGCATACGTTCAGCATTTTAAGGTCAAATCAGTTGCCAGGTAAGGGGCAGGGGGCGTATAACGAGCAAAATATTAAGTACGACTCTGGTGAAAGAACTGAGAGCGTATTAACGGCCTCCCCCACCTTATCAACCTACTCTCTCGATTGAGAATTGCCTTCCCACAAGGTAAAGTTTTTAAGAAATATCTCTTGAATTGACGCGCGTCGCAGGAAAATCTTAGGAGGTTAGATGGACTCCCTCGTTAACTATACGGATAGAAAAAAGTGGCTGAGCTACAAAATACCATCCGAGACTACAGGTCCGGAAGCTTAACCGAGGAACTTAATCTGTAATTCTTCATTCCTGGCGGTGACTTCAATTGGATAGAGAAAATTTACGGAAAATCCTCAATCAGTTAACAAGAGGGGAAATCTCTGTAGAAGAAGTGGTAGATCAGCTCGAAGCGTTGCCGTTCAAAGATCTCGATCACACGAAAATAGATAGTCATAGATCGATTAGAAGAGGAGCTCCGGAAGCAATATATTGTGAGGATAAATCGGCGGATCAGGTTATGGAGATTATCGAAGAAATGGTCACCGAGGGAAATGTTCTCGCCACCCGGGCTCAACAGGAAGTTCTGAAAAGAATAAACGATACGTATCCCGATGCCAAAATCTACTCCGAGTCGGACCTCGCTTTTATCGGAGAGTTTCCCGCCCGGACGACTGGAAAAATTGTCGTTATTACAGCCGGTACTTCTGACATTCCGGTAGCTCGTAAGTCAGAAGTAACGGCTCGCTCAATGGGCGTTGAGGTCGATACTATATTTGACGTTGGCGTATCCGGCCTCCACAGAGTAATAAGCGTAAGGGATTGTATTGTCGAAGCCGACATGGCAATAGTCATTGCGGGTATGGAAGGAGCGCTTCCCAGCGTGATCGCCGGTCTGGTTGATACTCCCGTCGTGGCGGTACCAACCGACGTGGGTTACGGGACAAACCTCGGCGGAATCACCCCTCTACTGGGGATGCTAAATTCCTGCGCACCCGGTGTAACGGTAGTAAACGTAGGGGACGGATACGGAGCCGGATACTTCGCTGCCGCGACGATAAACAAAATTAAGGCAGACCAGGACACTTCTTCACCGGACGAAGGGAGAAATTAGCAACAATGACAGACGAGAAAGAAGACGTTTTGCTTCTGGAACCCTCTTCGGGTATAAGCGGAGACATGTTTCTGGCAAGCCTTATCGATCTTGGACTTGACAGAGAATGGTTGATAGATACTATCCGTGCGGTCCTTCCGGAAAATTCGACAGTTAAAACTTGGAAAAGTAACCGGAACGGAATTTCGGGAACTAGATTCCAGGTTAAAAACCTAACTGAGACAAGGTCAAGAAAGCTAGAAGACGTTATACGGCTGGTCGAAGGCTCGGACCTGGAGGAAGTAATAAAGAAACACGCAGTAGAAATGTTCAAATTGTTAGGTGAAGTCGAAGCGGGTATCCACGAAGTAGATGTCAAAGAAATACAATTTCACGAGGTCGGGGCTCTCGATTCAATCGCCGATATCGTAGGGGCCGCGGCAGGGATCTGGAGACTTGACCCGAAAAGAGTTTACTCAACCCCTGTAAACCTCGGCGGTGGTACCGTAGAGTCGGACCACGGGGAATTACCCGTCCCCGCTCCGGCTACTGCTGAAATTCTGCGCAGGTGCGAAGCTCCAACTACTTCAGGTGGGTTGGAGATGGAGCTAACTACTCCTACGGGCGCACTTATTCTGTCCAATTTCGTCGATGAATTCTCTCGACCGCCGATGCAATTCCGGGCAATTGGGTACGGGCTCGGGTCCAAAAAAGTCGACAAAAGGGGAAACTTACTCAGAACGTTTCTTGGCTCCGATATTAGTGAGAATTCAGAAAGATCAACTGATCACGAACTGGTTCTAGAAACAAATATTGACGACATGAATCCGGAATTATTCCCGGTAGTAGAAGAGAAACTTCTGGAAGCGGGGGCACTGGACGTCTTCAAAACGCCGGTCCAGATGAAGAAAAATCGACCCGGAGTCAGATTAACCGTCATCTGTGACAGAGGGAAAGAGAACAAGTTGATGGAAATAATCTTTCGGGAAACAACGACTCTCGGTATTAGAATTCAAAGCGTCAACCGAAAAAAACTTGATAGAGAGATAAGAACCGTGGAAACGGAATTTGGTCCCGTGAATATTAAACTTGGCTTTCTGAACGGGGACATTGTTAACCTTTCTCCCGAACTCGATTCGTGCAAGAGTCTGGCTAAAGAAACGAGGAAACCGGTAAAGGTTATATACCAAGAAGCCGTTTCTAAGGCAAGGTCAGCAGTTGTCGAAAACTAGACCACTGACCGTAGTACACTATTTCGCTTCGAACAGGTCAAGGTACTCACCGTAACCTTTCTCTTCCAGCTCTTCAGCGGGAATAAACTCGAGCGAGGCAGAATTTACGCAGTATCTTCTCCCGGTAGGCTCGGGACCGTCGTTAAATACGTGACCCAGGTGGGAATCGGCGTGTTTACTTCTAACTTCGGTTCTTACTAACCCAGCGCTCGTATCTTTTACTTCTACAACATTCGACGGCTCAAGCGGCTTTGTAAAACTGGGCCAGCCCGATCCAGACTTAAATTTATCTGTCGAACTAAACAACGGTTCTCCCGATACAACATCCACGTAGATCCCCCTGGCTTCGTTGTCGTAGTACTTATTCTGGAATGCCTTTTCCGTGCCCTCCTCCTGCGTTACCCTGTACTGTAGTGAGGTTAACTCCCGCTTTAACACTTTTTCACTCGGTTTCTCGAAGTCTTCGTACCTATCATCGCCTTCCCCTGGAGAACTGTCTTCACTTTCCCAGGTCTCTTTGATAAACTCTTCCCTACCGGACAACTTCTTGTAGGATTGGTAATGCTGAGGGTTCTTGTCCGAGTAATCCTGGTGATAATCCTCTGCTAGATAAAATTCTTTTGCCGGGAGTATTTCCGTAACTATGGGCTCGTCAAACTTACCGGACCCCTCGAGTTCCTCCTTGGACTTTTTCGCGACCTTCTTCTGATCCTCGTTGTGATAGAAAATTGCCGCCCGATACTGAGACCCCCTATCTGCAAACTGTCCACCGGGATCCGTCGGATCAATATGTTGCCAGTAGACGTCCAGTAATTTCCGAAAAGTTATCTCTTCAGGATCATAGTAAATCTCTACTGCTTCCAAATGTCCTGTTTCTCCCGAGGAGACCTGTCCGTAAGTTGGATTCTCCTCATCTCCCCCGGTATAACCGGCAACTACTTCCTCTACCCCGTCTAAAGTTACAAAGGGGGGCTCCATACACCAGAAACAGCCGCCGGCTAAGGTGGCTTTTTCTAATCGCTCATCATCAACATCCTCGATCGTCATATCTCATCCCTCCCTGGTTCCGCACGTTAAATTCTAAATAATCAGTAAGTAAGTTTGGACAAAAAGCTTTTAATTCAGCTAAATGGGCAAGACTATCATAACACTGTATATATCTTACCGGATATTTACACTCCGAATCCTTCTTAACTGGTTTATAATATTTATTGGTACTCCTTTTTATTTATACGTTTTGCAAGTACTTTTTTCCACCTGGAGTTACCTCTATTTCTCCTTCGAAACCCATCTCTTATCCGCCTGCAACTTGAAAGAACCGCGGGTGACCCTATCATTAGAGGGGTAATTCGGGAGGTAAATATGCACGATATTAACGTCGAAGAAGGAGATATACTGGCTAAACATAAAAAACTGGCTACAAAAAACGCAAATAAACTTGCTCGTTACGACGTAAGGGCGATAAACGTAATGGGAGCCATCGGGAGCGGTAAGACGGCTCTAATAGAAGCTATTAACGAAGAAATAAAAGAAAAAGTTCAGCTCGGTGCGGTCGCGGGTGACGTAGCCGGAACCGACGATTACGATAGATTCGAAAAGGCGGGAATAACTTCATTCAACCTCAATACAAATTCCGATTGTCACCTGGACGCCCATCTCGTAGAGCACTCTCTGGAGAATCTGCCCTTGGACGCTCTTGACCTGGTTTTTGTGGAAAACGTCGGAAATCTGGTCTGTCCCGCTGACTTTCCACTTGGTACAGATACGGATCTGGTAGTAATTTCTGTGACAGAAGGAGAAGACATGGTGAGAAAACACCCAAAGATTTTCTCACAGTCCAATCTTGTGGTGGTAAACAAGGTAGATTTAGCCGACGCTATAGGAGTAGATCCGGAAAAGCCGGAAGAGGATTATCACCAGTTAAATCCCACCGGAAAAGTTATCTTTACCGCGGCTACCAGAGGTCAAGGGATAGAAGAACTCATCTCCGCCCTGAATATCCTGGACAATTAACGGATAGTCCCGATTATGCACGAATACTCTCTCGCCAAAGAGCTTATCAGCACCCTGACAGAACAGGTAAGCGAAGACAAGTTGACAAAAACTGAGAAAGTTCATTTAGAACTTGGTGAACTAAGGGTAATTTCCAAAGAAGCTCTTTCGCATGCCTTCGAAATCATAACAGAGGATACGGTCCTGAAGAATGCCCGGTTAGAATTCGAGGACGTATTAACCCTCGCTCGGTGCAAAAATTGCGAATTCGAAGGCAGGCCCGACTACGATGACGACATTTCACTCCACTTTTCTCTCCCGATACTCTCCTGTCCTAGCTGCGGCAGTTCGGTGGAAGTGGTCCGGGGAGACGAGTTATCAGTAAAAAGTCTTACGATAGAGGATGAACGGTAAATGAATGATACCGAAACTTACAGGGTAACCATTACTGGAACAGTCCAGGCAGTAGGCTTCCGACCCTTTGTTTACAGAATCGCTACCAGCCACGGTCTACTGGGATGGGTAAAAAATCTAGGGGACGCCGGAGTCGAGATATTTGTCCAGGGTGAGAAGTCAGACATCCAGGGCTTTCTCGAAGATCTTAAAGCTAAAAATCCTCCTCTTGCCCGGATCGATGAAATCAAGCTAGAACCGACTAACAGGGACGAAACACTCACTACATTTAGAATCAAGAAGTCTAGTTCGGGCTCGTCCGGTTCTGGAACCATTCCGCCAGATATAGCGACGTGTGACGATTGTCTGGATGACGTCTTCGGGGATACGAGATATCAAGGATACTGGGCGACCTCCTGCGTGAACTGTGGCCCGAGATTTTCCGTAATCCGGGAACTTCCATACGATCGCGAAAAAACATCCATGGACGATTTTCCCATGTGCGACGACTGCCATGACGAGTATACTGACCCCCGGGATAGACGATATCACGCTCAAACGATAGCCTGTCCCAAATGTGGTCCCAAACTGTGGTACGAATCGCCAAACGAAGCTAAAAAAATATTTGAAGACCCGATTGACGTCGCGACCGAAGCATTGCTGGAAGGTAAGATACTGGCAATCAAGGGGGTCGGAGGTACCCATCTAGCCTGCAACGCGACTGAAGACAAACCAGTTTCCAGGTTAAGGAGCAAGCTGGAACGGACCAACCAACCATTTGCCATAATGGCTACCGGTGACATGGTCCGGAAAAGAACCAAATTTACGGACGAGGAGTTTCAGACAATCAAAGGGCCCAGAAGGCCCATAGTACTCCTTAGAGAAAAAGAATCCGGGTGGTTATCGAAGCAAATTGCCCCGGGCCTTCACACGGTAGGGGTTATGTTACCTTATACCGCGTTACACCACCTGATCTTTTCGAAGCTTGAGTTTCCCCTCGTAATGACTAGCGCAAACATCCCTGCCCAGCCTATGCTGGTTGAAAATAGCAATATAAAGGAGCAACTTAAAGGGATCGTAGACGGTTATCTCCTGCACGACAGAAAAGTGATTTCGAGGGTGGACGACTCCGTCGTCCGGTTTACCGGAAATAAAAGAAAGTTCATTCGACGATCCCGGGGCTGGGTCCCCGAACCCATTGAAGTCGACCTGGGGAATACTCCTTTACTGGCAGTTGGTGGGGAGCGGGATAACGCAATAGGGCTTTACAAGGAAGGAAAAGTGTTTTTGTCCCAGCATCTTGGTAATACCGTGGGACCTCAAAACCTGGA
>JBDGQU010000057.1:0-3255 GCA_042218715.1 Bipolaricaulia bacterium
TCTCCGTTCTGGCCGCTAATAAAGTCCGGGATAATCGTGGTTGCAACCTACATTGTAGCCAAACTTACCACGTATTTGCTCGATCGTTGGGCCAATCGTCGGCTGAACCAGCTAAAAGATAAGGAGAGGACGACCGCGGTAACCACCCGAATGGAGGTGTTCCGACGGGTGGCCGGGATTTTTGTTTGGTTCATTGGGTTAACCGTACTGGTGGCCCAGTTTCCAGCCGTCAGAAGCATCGGAGTGGGGCTATTTGCTTCAGCCGGGGCAGTAGGTCTGGTCCTTGGTCTTGCCGCCCAGAACACTCTGTCAAATATAATTGCAGGTGTCGTTCTTTCTTTCTCTCAGCCGCTTCGTCTGGGAGACGCGGTAATCATGGAGGACGATTTTGGCCACGTGGAAGAGATAACTCTGATGCAGACCTTTATCCGAACCTGGGATAACAGGAGGATAATAGTTCCAAACGACGTGCTGAGTAACAGGATAGTCCAGAACTGGTCGATCAAAGATCCTAAATTACTTGCGGCCACGATCATTTATCTGGACTACGGAGCCGATATCGATAAAATTCGGGGTTGGATAAAGGATGCAGTAAAGGAGAGTGAGTACTGGAACGGTGAGGGTGATCCCGGCGTCCAGGTAATGGACTTTACCGAAAAAACCATTAAGGTACGGGCACTGGCCTGGGCTGACGATCCTCCCTCGGCCTGGAACCTTCGCTGTGAGATTAGAGAGAAGTTGATCGATCACTTCAGGGAGGAGGGACTAGAGTTCCCTAAATTTAGGGTTGAGATGGAGAATCCAAAATACGAAGCCTTTCCCGAAGGGGATTCTCCTAGAGCCAATCCTTCTTCTTGAAGTAATAAACCATTCCCAGAGCCGTAGCGCCCATAACTCCTAAAGATCCGTAATAACCCCAGTCCCAGCTCAACTCGGGCATGACTTCAAAGTTCATTCCGTAGAGTCCGGCGATGAAGGTTAGGGGGATGAATATTGTTGCTACTATAGTTAGCGTCTTCATTACCTCGTTCATCCGATTGGAAATGGAAGTCATATACATGTCCCTTGCTCCGCCGATTAGCTCTCGGTAATTGGTTAATAGGTCCGAGATTCGAGCCAGGTTATCCTGAATATCTCGGAAGTATATCTTCCGGTCGTCCGCTATGAAAGGCGTATCAGCTCGTGATAATTTTGAAGCCATCTCCCTCTGAGGGCCGGCTGTTCGCTGGATTTCGATCAGATCGGACCTGAGGTCGGAAATTTCAGCTAAGAGTGCCTCGTCCGGCTCGGCTAAAACCTCTTCCTCGATACGATCGATTTCGTCTTCCAGGCGATCCAGCACGGGGAAGTAATCGTCCACTATCGAGTCCAGAAGGTAATAGCCGAGATAATCTACTCCCCTACCAAAGTATCGCTCGGGAACTTCGACCGCCTTGTTCTTCAACTTCTCTATCGAGGGCAAGTCCTTTCGGTGAAAAGTTAGGAGGTAATTTTCTCCCAGGATCAGAGAGAGCTGAAAAGTTTCCATCTCGCCTATTTCCCAATTTTGATCGGGGATTCTTGCCAGGATGTAGAGGTAATTCGGAAATGTATCAACTATTGGCTGGCTTTCCGCGGTCATGACGTCCTCTGTAGTCAGGGGGTGGAGGTCTAGTGCCTCACTAACTCGGTTGACCTCGGATTCGAAGTCCTCGTCTTCGACATCTATCCAGAACGAAACTCCCTTTTGATTGGCCTTTCCGCCAAAACTCTCGATGTTTTCCTCTATTTTGACCTCGGCATTCGGTTCCTCTGGATAGTAAAGATAACCTCTCATCTTTCCTCCCCGGCTACCCAATCCTGGGACCCTTCTTGAGGATAAAAGTGTATGTCTCGCTGAGGAAACGGCATGCCGATACCTTCCTTGTTGAATCTCTTGTCTATTTTCCTTCGGACATTGTCCCTGACGGTTATTCTGTCTCTCGGGTCGGAAATCCAAACCCTCAATTCGAAGTTAAGGGAAGAGTCGGCATGTTCCTTGAAGAACACCTGAGGTGGCTGAGGTTCTTTGATTACTTTTTCCTCCTCCTCGGCAATTTCCAGCAGGATATTTTCCACCTTTTCGACGTCTGATCCGTAGTCCACCCCGATGGGGATTCTTAAGCGAAGCGTCGTGTCTCCACCGTAAGACCAATTGGTTACCTTTTTGCTAACCAGGTCGGAGTTGGGTACTATAATTGATTCGTTGTCGAAAGTGTTAACCACGGCGACTCTGAACCTTATTTCTTCTACTTTTCCAAGTATACCATCCAATTCTACTATATCTCCCACCTGAATCGGACGCTCGAGCAAGAGGATGAGACCGGAAGCAAAGTTAGAGAATATGTTCTGCAGGCCAAAACCTATACCTACACCGAACAAACCACCGAAGACGGCAAGCACGGACAGGTCGAATCCGATCATCTGTAGCCCGATCAAAAAACCTACAGTGACCGTTGCGTATCTGACCAGGCGAGACAGGGTATACTGAGAACCTTTTTCAATTTCAGTCTTGGAGTATACGTTACGCTTGAGGAACCGAGTGAATAGGCGGGAAAGGATTACCGACAGAACGATAACCACTATGAAGTACAGGAACGAAACTACCGATATCCCCTGGCCGCTCACCGTGAATATAGGTTTCTGCAGGAAATCCCATATCGAATTGAACGTCGCGGAAGAGTTCATTATTCACCTCCCCTGTGTAACCCTAGGCGGCGGGCTCGGACTCCGGTTTATTTGCCTTCCCCAGACCCGGTCGAGCAATAGTCACTACCTCGTGGTCAAGCCCTTTTTTCTCCAGTACCGATTTCATCTCTGTTAAAAAAGGCGTTATCAAGCTTTCAGTTCCGCTGAGTTCTATCTCGAAGCTTGGTTGTTCTCGGGCAATTACCTTGAACGTTGACTTCCTGTTCAGAAACCCGCCTTCACCCTGGATTTCTTTACCCTCTTTATCGAGTTTTTTAATGTTTGCCTCGTAGATCCACCTTCCTCCGGCCTTGTAAGCTTGATCTCTATCGAGCTTATCGGCTCTAACGGGGTTGTTTTGGTTATAACGTTCTATTGTTTCGTTAACTACTTCGTAGAAATCTTCCAAAAAGATGTCCATATCCTCGTATTTTTTCTCCAGGCTGCACAAGTATCGAACAATACTATCCTTGGTTCCTTCGTTCGTTTCTCCTCCAGAAGAGAACCAATCCGAAATACCCATTTGTCTCACCTCGAAAGGAAATAACT
>JBDGQU010000058.1:0-9862 GCA_042218715.1 Bipolaricaulia bacterium
GTACACTATATATAGCTATCCTCTATGCCTATAAAAACTCCGGTTAAAAATTCTGAGTAGTTCCTTATTCTATCTCCTATCACTTTTACCAATCCTTCAGTTCTCTACACCCCAAATATCTAATCCAAAAAACTGTCAAAGAACTTCTACACCTGTAAACTAATTCTAATCTAACCAATCTCCCCGATAATTGCAAACAAATGGTATAATTTCTAACAAAAGTAAAAGATAACGACAAAAACCAAAAGAAAAAATCGTCAATAGAGGTTACAACTCAGATAAAATAAACTTATAAGGATTATCTTTACCGCCCAATTAGCGGCCTAAAATGTGAAATTTTCAGAATATAAGATTTCTTTTTCTTCACTCAACCGGCCTCCTCTTGAAAGGTTTGTTCTGTTATACTAACATCATATAACTAACTAAACTATATACTAATAATAAAAGCTTGTTATGATGATCAACGGAGGACTGGTATGACACTTTTCAACTTTAATAAAATTAAAGACATCAGACGAACTTTTACCGGTTTTCTTACGGAGACCTCTCCTTTTGAGCAGTTGTCTCAACACGCCGAGGAGGTACAGGCAACTGTTCACGCTTTGGTAGAAGAATTACATGGATACACTCAAGGACAGGAAATCAAAGGAGAAGAAGTCTCCAACCTCGAATTCGAAGCAGACCAAAAAAAGCAAGAAATCAGAAGGGAGCTACCACGAAGCGATTTGTTGATGCCTGTGGCGAGGTCCGATTTACTGTCTTTACTTTGGCATCAGGACGAAATAGCAGACAATTCGCAGGATGTAGCAGAGCTACTCCCTCTATTAAAGCTCAAATCACAACTTCCGAGTGAATATCAAGACTCTCTGGATAGGTTGGCGGAAATACTAAAAAAATCGATTCGAGAATACAGGGATATAGTTGTAAATGCCGGAGCAATTATCAAAGGGACCACCAGTGGAGAGGAAAAGGTTAATGAAGTTTGGAGCTCAATTGAAAAGATAAACAAACTAGAGCATAATGCAGACAAAACAACTAGAAAGGCAGTGAAATCCGTCTACGAGGCAGAAGGAATGGAGGGAATAGAAAAGTATCATTTAATTCAAATCGCCCTCAAGGCTAACAATATTTTGGATCACATTGAAAACGCGGCCAACTTTATAAGGATCATGACCAATCGTTAATAGTTCTAGTTACGGTGGGATAAAATGATAGCTTTGTTGATTGTAGCAGGATTCTACGTTGGCTGGAATATTGGAGCAAACGACACTGCCAATTGTATAGGCACCCCGGTAGGATCAGGCCTGATTTCTTACCGTAAGATGATCTATCTGGTGGCCATCTTTGTGGTTTTAGGTGCACTTCTCCAAAGCCACAACGTCATGAAAACTATCGGAGAAGGTGTAGTGGATAATCCGCTCAACATGACCGCCGTCTTAACCGCAATGTTGGCAGCCGGAGTCTTCGTCACGCTAGCAACTTTTTTCAAAGTTCCCGTCTCCACCTCCCAGGCTATAGTAGGCGGAGTAGTAGGGGCGGCTCTGGCCATGGGAAACTCTGTAAATTTTGCTAAGGTAGCTACCATTGGAGAAGTTTGGGTAATATCTCCCCCGCTCACAGCACTAATGAGTTTTACCCTCTACCATATTCTTGCTTTCTTTCTCAAACGGGTAAAGATGGTAACTTTCTGGGATAAATTACTGAGCTACCTGGTAATAATTTCAGGTGCTTACGTAGCCTTTTCGCTTGGTGCAAATGACGTTGGCAATTCCGTTGGCCCTTTAACCGTACTGGGGATAGATCAGACCTGGCTGGCTTTACTGGGAGGAGTTTCCCTTTCGATCGGGGTTCTAACCTACGGTCGAAGGGTAACTGAAACCGTGGGAAAAGGAATAACCCCTCTGGGACCTCTTTCGGCCGTAGCAGCTCAGACGTCAGCAGCGGTGGCGGTTCATTTCTTCTCAATAATCGGAATCCCTGTTTCGACGTCACAGGCAATTGTGGGCGCTATAGTCGGTGTAGGCCTGGTAAAGGGAGTAAGTACAGTGAGTGCTGGCAAAATAGTGGAAATAGCGCTCGGCTGGGTCGCTACTCCCACTGCGGCTGCTCTTTTTGCCTTCTTGCTCTACAGAGGCTTACAGTTGATCATTTAGTCTAATAAATCGAGAGAGACTGAAGCTCTCCTATATTCTCTAGAATAAAATCGGGATCGATAACGCTACGCTCCTCATCCTCACTGGATGTCACTCCAGTAAGGACCAAGGCAGCTGTAATTTCATTATCAAGTGCCATCTTTATATCGGTTTCAAGCCTGTCCCCAATTAGCAAGCACTTACTTCTTTCCACCCCGAGTGTATCTAGGGCTGAATTTAATATATACCTAGACGGTTTTCCGGCAATCATTTCCACTTTCTTTCCGGTAACTCCTTCAATTGCTCCAATCATCCCCGCCGCATCGGGCACTTCCCCGTCCTTTACCGGACAGGTTCTATCTGAATTGGTCGCAATAAAGTTTGCCCCATTTTTTATCGCTTCGTAAGCAATCCTAAGTTTATCGTAATGAAAATCCCTATCAAAACTCGCAATTACGTAATCTATCCTTTCGGGATCCGAAGATATCCTTACCCCATGACTCTCAAGCTCCTCCACCAAAGGGGGCTCGCCGACTACATAAGCCACGACTCCCTGGTGGTTATTAGCCAGGTATCTTGCGGTAACCAGGGAAGAATTTACGATTTGGTTCACGTCAACCGGAATTCCCAGCCGAGTAAGTTTTTGGGCGTAAACTTTCCTCCTCTGGAGCGGCTTATTAGAAATGAAAACTATCTCTTTACCCGCCTCCGTTATGTTGTCTATGATTGCCCTTGCTCCGGGAAGAAGCTCGTCACCAAGATACACCGTGCCGTCGAGATCAAATATAAATCCTTCAATGTTTTTTTGCATGGGGTTCCAATGGAGTTCTGTTTTCCAACCTTCTCCTAAGAAGTTCATTAAATTGACAAACTCTATCCTAAGCTATCTCTCTTTCTCACTTGAGACCAATTTCTAAAACGGTATACAAGAAAATATCTCCACTATTTTATAAACTGATAACTTCACCAATTTGGTGCTACCCAAATTGATAATTCACTATCCGACACTTTCAACTAGCACCCAGTTTGATATCGATAATTAAGCAGTTAAAGGAACGTAGTTCCGTAAAAAACACGATTTACTAGCGCTCTGTAAAACTTTTTCCCTATAGATACCTCACATTTCCAAGAATAAAAATCACAGCTAAAACTTGATCTAACAAAAAAACCATATAATGTCAAGAAAACCGAAAGTTTTCAAAAAAATTAATGAGAATTAATTCACTAACTCCAATCTTTCGCTCTCTTTACTGCTTCTTGCCATCTACCATACAGTTCCTGTCTCTCACCAGTAGCCTTAGTTGGCTCGAATCTTTTATCCTCTTTGGAACGGATTAATTTCCTTAATTCAGCCAGATCTTCCCATAATCCGACCGCCAACCCTGCTCCGTAAGCAGCCCCTAACGCAGAAGACTCAAATATTCCAGTTCTGAGCACAGGAATTGATGACAAGTCACTCTGGAATTGACACAGAAAATTGTTCTCAGCCGCACCACCGTCAACTCGAAGTTCAGATAGTTCTTGATCGGTCTCGTTCTCCATCGCTCGTAACACGTCCTCCACCTGAAAGGCTATCGATTCCAGCCCAGCTCTAGCGAGGTGTCGTTCATCACTTCCTCTGGTTAATCCAACAATGGTTCCGCGGGCTGAAGAATCCCAGTGCGGAGCTCCAAGACCGGTAAAAGCGGGCACCAGGTAGACACCATCGTTTCCGTCCAAACTTTCCGCTAACCTTTCGCTCTCCGCCGCTTCGTCGATAATATTCAAACCATCTCTCAGCCACTGGATTGTAGCTCCGGTCGAATAAACCGAACCCTCGAGTGCGTATCTAGTGCTTCCATCCGATGAAAACCCGATTGTGGTTAATAAATCTTCGCAAAATCTTGGTTTTTTTCCGGTGTTCACGAGCAAGAAAGACCCTGTTCCGTAAGTATTTTTGCCTTCACCCGGACGGTAGCACCCTTGCCCGAACAAAGCTGCTTGCTGATCCCCGAGTGCTGACGCAATGGTTAAACCATCCAGAGGCCTTAAATTGTTCACCTCGCCGTACTTTTTTATGTTTTCAACTGGCTCCGGCAGGCTTTTTCTGGGAACCTGAAAGAAATCCAGAAGCTTCTGATGCCAGTTCTTATCCTCAATATCGAACAACATCGTCCGAGACGCGTTTGTGTGATCAGAAACGTAGACGTCTCCACCCGTAAGTTTCCATATAAGCCAACTCTCAATCGTACCAAAGTAGGCTTCTCCTCGTTTGACCTTGTCTCTTAACCCGTCAACATTTTTTAGAAGCCATTCGATTTTGGTTCCGGAAAAATACGGATCCAACCTGAGCCCCGTTCTATTCTTTACCACCTCTTCAATCTCCGTTCCTTCTAGTTCCTCACAGCGGTCGGCCGTCCGGCGATCCTGCCAGACAATTCCATTGTGCAGGGGTTCTCCCTGTCCGTCCCATACAAACACTGTCTCTCTCTGATTGGTAATACCAATGCTCGCAAGATCACTGGCGGTCAACCCGGCTTTATCCAGAGCTTCTTCTGTAATCAGCTTCAAATTCTCCCAGATTTCTCTCGGGCTGTGTTCTATCCAGCCGGGCTCGGGGTAAATCTGCTCGTGTTCTTTATAGGCCGCACTTACTTGCTCACCTTTACGATCAAAGATTATAAATCTAGTGCCGGTTGTTCCCTGGTCGATAGCCCCCACATACTCTCGATTGTTAATTTTCTACACCTCCGATATTTCCGCCAACCGGAACGCTATTTTCCTCGCCTTTACCGCCCATATATTCCAACCTAAGTCGAGCGATTCTCTCTCCTGAGACCAACTTCTAATTCAGTCTACAAGAAAAATAGTCCTTAGTTGAGAAACTTAGTTGTCTTCACCTGTTAGGTAATATCTAAAGCGGTAAATCAAATTGCTCTTCCCCACACTTTCACCCAGCACCCAGTTTAATATCGATAATCAACCGGTGGTAAATACCTTCAATATAAACCGTGTCTTCTGTAAACTGGTTTAACGTTCGAAGTCTATATTAAACTGGGTGCTGGACCAATTTCTGTTTACCAAATAAGCCTTCGGTTAACTCTTCTCTGTTAATTTAAGAGGTCAAAACCGCTTAATTTTGGTCCAACTAACCTCTACTCAATTTTACTTCCTGATCGTCCACTCTTTTCATCATCTTGACGACTTTCTTCCGCGCTGTTCCTTCCTCCATGAACAATCCCGTTCTCCGTCTTACTATGTCATCGGGCTTCCGGGCTAACTCTTTGGTCACGGAATAATAGATCTGAGCTCCTATTGGTATTTCACCATCCCCCACTGGCACGTCGAAGTCAGGGAATTGGCTCGTGCTCTCCAGTACCACCTGGGCATTCCTTCCGTACCTATGTAAAAGTTCATCCACCTGTATCTCAGTCAGATCATAGTTTCCAAGGATTCGGGCTTTCAAAGCCTCCTTTTGCTCTTCTTCCTCCCACGCCCCTGATAGCTTTTTTTGAGCGGTCGAGCTGGACTTTCCTGTGCCCATAATATCGAGGGTTTCTTCTGCCATTGCCCGATAAGTCGTGTACTTTCCGCCTATAATTGTAAATATCGAATCCCTTTCAACTATAATCTCGTGATCCCGGGAGATCTTCGATTCCTCAATTTGTCCCTTACTTGTCGAGTAAAGCGGTCTTAGTCCGGCAAATTCTGCCAGTACGTCGTCCTCTTCAAATTCGACTTCATCCAGATAATGATTGACGTTAGAAATCAAGTATTCTCTGTCGCTGCTATCTACGGTCAGGTCGTCGGGGGACCCTGAGAAGTCCGTATCGGTAGTTCCCACGAGCGTCTTCCCTTCCCAGGGTATTACGAAAAAAAGCCGGTCATCGTGAATCGACGGAAAGAATCCGGAAACATCCGTCTCTAGTGCAGGAAATATAAGATGCACGCCTTTAGTCGGCCGTAAAAACTGTTTTTCTTCGGTCCGCCAGTTTCTTGCAATATCGTCCGACCACGGGCCAGTCGCGTTGACCACTTTTTTTGCCTTTATCGCAAATTGGTCTCCTTCTAGCTTGTCATTTACCGTGAGGTTCCATCCTTCCTCGTTGCCGGACCGTACTAGGTCAGTTACTTCAGCGTAATTAGCCACTGAAGCTCCTCGAGATGCAGCATCGAGCACGTTACTAAGCGCCAATCTTGCATCGTCCGTCTGACAGTCGTAGTAGACTCCCGTAGATTTTAAACCTTTTCTTTTAAGCTCCGGGAAAGTTCTTTTTGTCTCCTCGGGATCGATAAAATTGTGTCTCCCCATTCTTTTACCCCAGCCGAGTAAATCGTAAATCACGAGGCCGGCTCGGAGCTGGAGGGGAAATATGCGAGACTCCTTGTATACGGGAAAGAAAAACTTCGAAGGATAGACAAGGTGGGAAGCAATGTTTAATAGAATTTCTCTTTCTCTAAGGGCTTCTCGGACCAGGCCGAACTCATAATTCTCCAGATATCTTAACCCTCCATGAATGAGTTTTGTGGAACTGCTACTGGTTCCTTGTGCGAAATCGTCCTTCTCAAAAAGGACTACATCGAGTCCCCGAATCGTAGCGTCTCGCGCCACCCCTGCTCCAGTGATTCCCCCACCAATTACGGCGAGATCAAATTCCTCACCATACAGTTCTTCTGCAAGGCCCATATAGCCCCCACAATTTTAACTCTCGCGATCCAGTGACCTGCTGGTAACTATAGATATTCCGGTCGAACATACGTCCTCAATGACGGTATCACCGATATTTACCGGAGCCTTCAGTTCAACTTCGGTCAATTTGTCGAGACAGCAATCTAGTTCGTTCTTGGGAACTCCTGATTCCGTCCTTACCGGTATCCTCGGGTATTTAGCGTTTTTAATTTTTACCGTGGTTGTAAGTATTCTTCGCGGGTCGTGAAACTCTTCCTTGACGTATTCTTTTCCTTTTACACAGGTATAACCGGAAATATTTTTAATTTCGTCACCCTCAAATTCGACTTCAACGGTGCAGCCCTTGGGGCAGGCTACACAAGTGTATTCTTTTACCGGCATTAAGCCCTCCCCTTAACCTCTACCACTAGCTGATCTTGTGTTTCGATTTCCTTCAGATCGTCTTTCGACACTTCCTCTACCTCCATCTCTCCCGGCGTAACTATTTTCTGAAAGAAGGATATATCAGTTCCCTTTATAGAAATATTGACGTTCTCCATGGGCTTATCTACCCTTAGTGCAAACCTAAATTCGTCTTTTCCACTGATTTTTTGGGGTACTACGTAGTTGACATTTTTTCCCGCCAGTACTTCCTTATCAGGGGTCGGGAGTCCTCCATTCCCTGCAAACTCTACTGCTCCTTTCCCCGCTCTGAACCCGTCCATGGTAACCCAATCCACAAGGTCCTCTATGTGTATTGCGTTTCCACAGCCAAAGATCCCCGGAACGTCAGTTTGAAACCATTCTCCAACTATGGCTCCTTGAGTCCTTTCATCCAGAGTTACCCCGACTTCTTTAAAGAACTCGTTCTCCGGGACGAGGCCCACCGATAGTAACAGCAGGTCCACTTCCACGTCTTTCTCGGTTCCTTCAACCGGTTCCATGTTGTCGTCGACACGAGAAAGTTCTATTCCTTCGACCCTATTCGATCCGTGAATATCCGTAACGGTATGGTTCAGGTGTAATGGAATGTCGTAATCATGAAGACATTGAACGACGTTCCTGTTTAACCCGGTTGGATAAGACATAATCTCTGCCACGCCTACTACTTCGGCTCCTTCCCAGGTCAACCTCCTTGAAATTATAAGTCCTATATCTCCCGAACCCAGCACAAACACTTTCTTACCCGGAAGAAAGCCTTTTTTGTTAATGAATTTTTGGGCGGTCCCCGCGGGCATTATCCCCGACGGCCTTTCGCCGGGTATTCTTATCTCCCCTCGGGATCTCTCCCTCGCCCCGGTGGCCAGTACGACGGCCTCAGCATCTACCTCAAATATTCCTTCCGGTGTCATAAGTGTGAGGTCTTTATTCGGGTCGAGTGAAAGCACGTAACTATCTAACTGTACATCGATCTCAGTTTTATTTATCCTTCTAGTGAACCTTTCAGCGTACTCTGGACCGGTAAGTTCTTCTCCGTAATACTCTATTCCAAAGCCATTATGGATGCACTGGTTAAGAATACCACCGAGCTCAATATCTCGTTCCACGATCATCACATCTGCACCCGCTTCGTCCGCCTCGATTGCAGCGGCCATCCCGCCCGGACCTCCACCAACCACTACGATATCTTTCTTCACTTTATTTATTTCTGAGTTCATTTTTAATCCTGTTTGGTCTCTTTCGCCAACAGATAAGAGCCTTCGCCCTTCTTGGTTACCTCTTTAGGTGACACTCCTAATTCTTTTGCCATTATCTCCACCAGCCGCGGAGTACAAAAGCCACCCTGGCAGCTACCCATCCTTGACCTGGTTCTGAACTTTACCCCGTCCAAAGTGGTAGCACCTCTATCTATTGCCTCCTCTACTTCCGCACGAGTTACTTCCTCGCACCGACAAACTATTTCCTTTGCCGCACGACGGTCCTCGGTGTACTCGACTATTTCCTCGGGTGCTAGCTCCGAAAACCTGGGAATCGGCTCCCTTGTCGGATCGAATTCGGGGTCCGTAATTAAATCCAACCCAAGCGAATCCAGCAACCCTACGATGTGGTCGGAAATTGCCGGAGCTGCGGTGAGTCCTGGAGATTGAATCCCTCCTACGTTAATAAAGCCACTAACAGTTTTCGATTCTCCAATGACAAAATCGTCCGTCCCTGCCTTCGCTCTGAGACCGGCAAAATTCGTAATGATTTTTCCGGTATCCACTCCTGGAAACAGGTCAACGGCTCCCTTGAACACTTCGTCCAACCCTTCCCCGGTTGTAGCAAGAGAAGGTTTCTCCAGAGGTTGGTGGTTCGGGCCGAAAATTATACTTCCTTCAGCGGCCGGCGTAACCAGTATACCTTTACTTTCCTCGGTAGGGAGGGGAAAGTTGATTTTGTTTACGTAACCCTTTAATTCACTATCGAGTAGGTGATACTCTCCCCGAGCCGGAAAGATTGAAAAGTTGTCGTCCCCCACCATACTAGCAACCTTTCCGGAGGATAAACCGGCCGCGTTAATTACGTAATGCCCCGATATCTTTTTATCGGAGGAACTAACGGTAAATTTTGGCTCCTCTTCTGCACCCCCGGACACTTCAATATCTTCAACCGGAAAATTTAGATGGAACTCCACACCGTTTTTCCGGCTGTTCTCGTAAAGAGCAATAGTCAACTTATAAGGAGCCACCACTCCAGCGGTTGGGGCATGTAGCACCGCCTCAACTTCGTCAGAGAGGTTCGGTTCCATACTTCGAATTTCTTCCTTATCCTCGATTACCTCCAGTTGCTCTACTCCATTCTGCTCACCTTGTTCTCTTAATTCGTGTAGCTTATCTATCTGAGCAATATCCTTAGTAGAAACAAGAGATCCGATTCTCTTAAATGGAACCGAGAGGGGTTCTACCCATTCATCGTATTTTTTGTTTCCGGGGGCCGAGAATGAAGCTTTAACTGTTCCCGGTTTTGCGTCATACCCGGCGTGTATTATTCCACTGTTTGCCTTGGTTGTGCCCCACCCAACATCCGGCTCCTTCTCCAGAACCGCGACGTCTAACTTGTACCTGGATAGTTCTCGGGCTATACCTGTCCCAATAACTCCGGC
>JBDGQU010000059.1:0-13584 GCA_042218715.1 Bipolaricaulia bacterium
TCTTTCGGTTAACTCTTCCCTGTTAATTTAACAAATCAAAACCGCTCAGTTTTGGCTTCATTATTTATCTCCCTCTGTCGCTAACCTGGCTGCCGGATTTAGCGTATTTTCAGGATTTTAAGGTCAAAACAGTTGCCAGGTAAAGCGGCAGAGGGAGAATAACGGGCGAAATATTAAGTACAATTGTGGTGAAAGAACTGAGTTGGAGATATTATTTTACATTTTACTGTGAATAAGGTAACAATATTATTGGAGTAAAACAATATCCTAAGAGGGGGAGTAAAATGAAGGAAGTGAACCCGTTTAAGACGGCTCAGAAACAGTTGGACAAAGCAGCAAGAGCACTGGATTTGGATAGTGCTGTACACAAGGCGTTACGAGAGCCGATGAGGACTTTCGTCGTAAACTTTCAAGTGAGGATGGATGACGGATCTACGGAGACGTTTAAGGGGTTTCGGGTACAGTACAACGATGCCCTGGGACCAACAAAGGGGGGGTTGAGGTTCCACCCGGACGAAACTCTGGACACGGTCAAAGCGTTGGCCGCGTGGATGACCTGGAAAACGGCCGTGGCGGACATTCCTTACGGGGGAGGAAAAGGAGGGGTAGTTTGTAACCCCAAGGAACTGTCCAAAAGCGAGCTGGAAAGAATATCCAGAAGTTATATCCAGGCTATAGCCAGCTACATTGGACCGGACAAAGATATTCCGGCTCCCGACGTCTATACCAACCCCCAGGTAATGGCCTGGATGATGGACGAGTTTAGCAAGGCAAAAGGAGCTAACGCTCCCGGTGTAATTACGGGTAAACCTGTAGAAGTAGGTGGATCACTGGGAAGAGGTGACGCTACAGCCCGAGGGGTAATTTACACGATCCGGGAAGCTGCTACAGAGTTAGATATACCCCTTGCCGATGCGGATATAGCAATTCAGGGCTACGGTAACGCGGGGTATTACTCCGCGACTCTGGCCGAGGAACTACTGGACTGTAACGTTGTAGCGGTGAGTGACTCCGGCGGTGGTGTTTACAACGAGAAAGGACTCGATATTGAGGCGGCGAAGAAGTTCAAGAGCGAAAACGGTTCCGTTACCGATTTCAACGGTGGCGAGTCCATAACCAACGAAGAATTGCTTGGGTTGAACGTAGAAGTATTAATTCCCGCGGCTATAGAGAACGTTCTTACCGAAGAGAACGCGGATAACGTAAGTGCGGACGTAGTTGCCGAGGCCGCGAACGGTCCTACTACCCCGGAAGCGGACGAAATACTCTACGAAAACGGCGTTTACATCATTCCCGATTTCCTTTGTAACGCCGGAGGCGTGACAGTTTCGTACTTTGAATGGGTACAGAATAGGAATAGGTATTACTGGTCCGAAGCCGAGGTTTACGAGAGGCTGGACAAGAAAATGACCAAGGCTTTTGCCGACGTTCACGGTAGAGCCCGGGAAGAAGAGGTCGATAATAGGACGGCAGCCTACATGGTCTCGATTGAAAAGGTTGCCGAAGCCATGAAATTAAGGGGATGGGTGTAAGTGTAAGGCCGATTTCCCCGCCCCGAGGGGCGGGGATTTGGCTGGAATTTTTAGATTAACCCGAATCCTGTTATTTTCCCGATTCCTTTACCAGTTTTACCAGATCTTGCGCGGCCTCTTCCGGGCCTTTCGTTTCCATTCCCGATATACCCAGTCTCGTTCTCAGCTGACCGACGAAGACTCCATCGCTAAAGAATTGGTCGAAAAATTCTTCCGCAAGATCATCGTGTACTTCCTTAAATTGTGGCGGTCCGAAGGGGTTTGCGAAATAGGTATGACTTAGTCCTTTCTCAGTAGTCGTCCCTTTCGACATCCTCGCTCCCTCGCTGAATACCGAAAGAGCCGTTTCGGGAGAAGATATTTTTTCTATTATGGGATGTTCGGAGTCAACCTCCTCGTAGTTGTTTGCGTAAAAGAGATAATCTATAGGTACGCCTTCTAAAACCATCTCGATTGGTGCTACCGGCATAAGAGCCCGGGCGTTTGTTCTCTGGGGACTCATGAAAATTGACCTGTCCAGCTGACTAAACGCGTATCCCTTCTGGAGGTCGTCCAATCTAACAAAAGCACCGGTTTCCGTGCCGTAGCCGAGGACCCTACCCGTTTCGTCTATACCCAGCGAACCCATGTCGTCGCAGATTATTTCCATTTCTTGAATCGAGTCCTCTGCTATTACCCTGAAGGCCTCCAGGGTCTCGGATTTACCGGCTCCGGACCCTCCCATGATGGCTATCGAAACTGGATCCCGATCTTTGAAAAATATTCGCGTCATCGCCCCGTGGAGGGGGAGGCGACCCCTTCTCATTGCTATTATATTGTGAAGGGTCAGCATCATTTTTTTCACGTAACCGAAGTAACCGAACCTATCTTCTCTGGGCAAAGCTCCGTACAGTAAATCGTGCTCCTTGTCCTGATAAAAGACCGTAGGGAGATCTCCGTAATCCTTCATACTGGAAGGATCTACGCCGTAAGCGTAGATTGCGTCCGGGCTTTTTCCAAGGTCTTCCCCGGTTTCTAACTCGAACAGGTTCGCTAAGGACGCCCCGAGATCGAGAAATTCCTGGTGAAAGAATACGTCTATCCTGAGATCGCCGACCTTGGCCGGGTAACAGAGCCAGTTCTGGGGGTTGATTTTTGCGTCTTTTAAAGGGTTGCGGTCGGTCTCCCTGAACCTGCCTGTTCTTTTGTTCATCGGAGGATCGATTACGAACGGCGGTTCGATCGTCACCTGTTCGATGACGGGAACCTGGCCGAATTTCTTTTTCAGAAAGTCTGGATACTGGAAATCTTTTTTGTCTACTGCCAGTCCGACCTCGAATCCGGCAGAGACCTGCCGGTAAACTATCGGATGGGAGTTAGTAATATTCTCTGCAATTGATCGATAAGCTGAACGGACCAGTTCTGTCAATTCGTCTAGTTCCTGGTTGAACTGGAGGTAAGGGCGGGTTCCCTTTTCGCTGGAGCCGTAACCGGTCCATTTTACCAGGAACCGAGTATATTCACGCCAGTAGTCGTAAAGTTTCTCGATAAACTGGTGAAACTTTCCCCTGTGCTCTAAGATTCTTTCTCCCAGTTCTGATTTAGGACCCACCTTTTCAAGGGGGGTATCCAGAAGGTCTATCAGAACCGGATGGATTCTTTCGGTTATCGTCTGGGCTGGTTGTTCTGCCAGGTCCTCCGGTAGAACGGTAAGCAGTCGGGATTGGTCGTCCTTCAATTTTTCCACGAATTTCAGTATCACGTTCTGGGCCGGATTGCTCTGAAGCAGTTCTTTTTCAGTTTCGCATGGTTGTTCTCGGACGGTTAGTAAGGCCTGGTTCCGAGCCCAGGATAGTTGATTGGTTTGCATGGGTCTTCACCTCCTAAAGAATTTTTCTTATCGAAAAATTAAATGAATTAAATGAAAAAGGGGTCGATGAAAAGGGTAGGGGTTAAAGGGGAAGCCTATCCCCCGTATTATCTGGGTTAATTCCGGAGACAGGGTTGATATGAATATCCATATTTTTGATTAAAGTTTGCATGTAAAATCAAAACATTATAACTAAGTCCCGGGTATCAAGTCAAGAACGTTTTAAGGTTTAACTTGTTCAAACCGTTAGCTACCTGCGGAATAGGTGTTTGTTAATCTAGTCCTTTCACCATAAATGGAAACTGGGAGGAAATTCACGAGCGGTGACATAGTTTCATTATTTATCTCCCTCTTCCGCTAACCTTGCTGCCGGATTTAGGGTATTTTCAGGATCTTACGGTCAAAACAGTTACCAGGTAAGTGGTAGAGGAAGAATAATGGGCGAAATATTAAGTCCGAGTGTGGTGAAAGAGCTGAGTTAATTTGATTGACTGCTGGGTCTCGCGTTTTTGAAGTACTTAGCTGTTAGTATAAAGGAGTTTTTCTACATGCCGCGCCCGGGAGGGCGAGGTAATTGACACCTGAATGTCGAGTTCAACCCGGAATAGAAAAAGTTTGGGGTTGACAGTTTAAGATTCGTTCCAATTGGGTTATATTTTTCTGTTAATCTCTTAACCGATAACCGAAAAACACCCGAGCAGCAAACTGGATGGAAAGAAGGCAAAGAGAAAAGTCAACTAAACTTGGTCGGGGCAAAATTGTTACCTTGAGGAGTGGTTAAAATTACTCAAGCGTTTAGAGCCGGAAACATAATTACGATGGGGGATGAAGGTGAAATTTCCGATGGGTTGCTGGTAGTAGAGGGGGGCAAGATCGACTATGTCGGCCCTTATAAGTCCGGTAAAACCCCGGAAAACGGTGAGGTGCTGGATTTCGGCGAACGCACGATAACACCGGGCCTTGTAGATTCCCATACTCACGTAGGAATGCAGGAGGAAGGTGAGGGCTGGGAAGGCCAGGATATCAATGAGATGACCGATCCCGTAACGCCCCAGGTAAAAGCGATTGACGGAATTAATCCCGCCGGCCTGGGGCTTCAGGACGCCGTGAACGCAGGTATTACAACGGTGAATACCGGTCCGGGGTCGGGGAACGTAATTGGGGGTCAGTTTGCCGCCGTAAAAACTACTGGGTCCATAGTTCTGGATGAGTTGTTAATTAGAGCGCCGACGGCTATGAAAATGGCGACGGGCGAAAACCCGAAAAGGGTATACAATGAGCAGGATCGGATCCCAAGCACCCGAATAGGTACGGGAGCTACGTTAAGAAAGGCACTTTTTGACGCAAAAGATTACCTGGAGAGAAAGGAAAAAACCGATAAAGAAAATTCATTCCAGAGGGATTACAAGCTGGAGTCCCTGGTACCGGTAATTAAGGGAGAGCTGAGAGCTAAGATCCACGCTCACCGGGCGGACGATATTGTTACGGCAGTAAGAATAGCTGAGGAATTCGGTCTGGATTACTCCATTGACCACTGTACGGAGGGTCATAAAATAGCGGAATTCCTCGCGGAACGAGATGTGGATGCCGTGGTCGGCCCCAGCATGACTCCCCGGAGCAAGAGAGAATTAATTGAAAGAACGTTTAGGACGCCCGGGATCCTGGCAGAAAAAGGGGTAAGGGTAGCTATAACGACTGATTCACCTGTAATCCCGATTCAGTACCTTCCGTTACTTGCCGCGTTTGCCGTTAGGGAAGGGATGGAGGAAAAGGAGGCGTTAAAAGCAATTACGATAAACAGTGCCCGGATAGCAGGAATAGATGATAGAGTTGGTTCGCTTGAACCCGGTAAAGACGGGGATTTTATAGTTACTGACGGATCCGTCTTCGACCTGGAGAATAATGTCGAGGAAGTCTTTGTCGAGGGTCAGGAGGTAGACAGAAGCGAACTTCCGAAGCCCGGCAAGTCCAGGACCTTTTGACCGGTAACAATCTCGTGAACCAACAGGACTCTGGTCTATTCGACGAGAACGAGCCGGAGGCGGATGAAATCTACTCTGTCTCCCGATTAAATAGGGAAGCTCGCTACCTATTAGAGGATAGTTTTAGCACTATCTGGGTCGAGGGGGAAGTTTCCAACCTTCATAAGTCTTCTGCGGGCCACCTATACTTCACCCTAAAGGAGGAAGACTCCGAGATCGACGCCGTTATGTTCTCGGGTGACAGAAATAGGGCTGGAGTAGAGTTAGAGGACGGCGTCGCTTTTCTCGTCAAGGGGACTTTAACAGTCTACGAAAAACGCGGTCGTTACCAATTAAGAGTAAGAGACGCCAGAGAGCAGGGTAAAGGGGAGTTGCAGAAGAAATTCAACCAGCTGAAGAAGCGGTTGAAGGACGAAGGGTTGTTTGATGAAGAGCAGAAGAAAAAACTGCCCAGTTATCCCCGCTCGATAGGTATTATAACTTCCCCGACGGGTGCTGCGATTAAGGACGTACTTTCTACTATTAATGAGCTATTTCCCGCTATCACCTGCTACATATTCCCAGTAAAGGTTCAAGGAGAGGAAGCGGGGGGGCAGATTGCCGAGTCGCTCCGGCGGGCAAATGGTCTTCGGTCGAAACTCGGGTTAGAATTACTTATCGTAAGCAGAGGCGGGGGGTCGCTTGAAGACCTCTGGCCCTTTAACGAAGAAGAAGTTGCTCGGGCTATATACGACTCGGACCTTCCGGTAGTTTCGGGCGTCGGTCACGAAGTGGACTTCACCATCTCGGATTTCGTTGCAGACGTGAGGGTCCCTACACCCACGGCGGCAGGAAAGAAGGTGGTTCCCGATAAAAAAGAAATCTTAACTAACGTCGACCAACATTTGACAAGGACGCTCGAGATAGTAACTTCGTTGGTGAAAGACCGAAAAAGAAAGCTGGATCGGATCACGTCAAGTTACGGGTTCAGGATACCGGTTAGGAATCTGGAGGATACGTCTCAGGAGTTCGACGAGCTATCGGAAGCTCTGGTGGATAATGGAACGGCTGCTCTGACCCGACAAAAGGAGACGCTGAACTCTTTGATAGATAGAATCTCGATTGCAAATCCGACGAGATTACTCGAAAAGGGATATTCAGTGACTTACGGGGAAGACGGTTCGATGGTTACCGATTCTAGGGACGTAGAAGAAGGGGAAAGCTTGAAGACCAAACTGTATAAAGGTATTATTCGTTCAGTGGTGACGGGAGTTGATGAGGATGAACGAGAAGAAAGATAAAGATATAGATATTGAACAAGACCTGGAAAAGCTGGAAGCTATTGTCAAGGAGCTAGAAGACGAACAGCTAGACCTGGAACGGTCGATTGAACTGTTCGAACAGGGAGTGAAGCTTGCCGAGGAGGTTAAAGAGGGGTTATCGGAAGCGGAGCTAAGGCTGAAAAAGGTGATTGATTCCAGTGAATTAAACTTTGAGGCAGAGGATTTTAACCTTTAAAATAATATGCTACCGAGTATTCCCTTTCTGGAGAAACTTGTACTAACACGAGGTATGAGATATGAAAGAATACGAGAGTTTGGATTCTCTTTTTACTGAAACCACGTCGACGTTTCCCGACAGTAAATTTAAGACTTCGTCTCCTACTCCGGATAACGGTTACGAGTACCAAAGCTTAACGTTCGAAGAATTATCCTCCCTGGTGGGGAGGCTAGCCAGGACGATGGTTGACGAATACGGGATCGAAAAAGGCGACAAAGTGGCAATTATTGGGAGACCTCATCCCAAGTGGGCAGCGACCTTCTTTGCTGCACAGCGTCTCGGAGCCACTGTAGTACCGATTGCCTATAACTTTACGTCTGAAGAAATTAGGCGTGTCCTCCACGAATCGGAAGCAAAATTGGCGATTGTCCAGAGCGATAAACATTCTGTTGTATCGAAAAAATTCAGCTCGTTATCGTACCTGGAGAATCTGGTGGTCTACGGAGGCGAGGTGGAGGAAGGGTTTCAGTCGTGGGATTCTATTCTCTCCGAAGAAGAATTTACTGACGATCCTCCCCAGGATCCGGACGAGATTGCCGTGTTGATGTATACTTCGGGGACGACGGGACACGGAAAAGGAGTTATGCTTACTCACCGGAACCTTTTGGTGAACGTCCACGATATTGCGGAAACGCTGGAGGTTACGCCGGATGATTGCATGGTTTCTATTTTGCCCTGGGATCATATATACGGATTAACTACGACCCTGCTCGTTCCACTTGCGTTTGGGGCTTCGATGGTTTACACAGTTGATTATCGGAATCTCCCGAACGTGCTGCGGGACAACAAAGGTACGATACTCCTGGGCGTTCCGAAACTACTCAACGCTCTCTACGAGGAAACGCTGGAAAAGATCAATTCTACCTGGTGGACGAGGTGGCTGTACAAACTTGCTCCGAGTCTGCTGAAGTTCCAGGTGAAGTCCAAGCTAGCCGGAAAACAATTTAGATTTATAACTTCCGGTGGCGCGCCGCTAAGTCCTGAAACCGCAAAGGGTCTAAGGAATCTGGGAATTGGAGTTATGGAGGGTTATGGATTGACTGAAACGTCTCCCGTACTTACTTTTACTCGCGATCCGTTTACGGATAAGGCGGGCAGCGTGGGGCTACCACTACCGAGTGTAGAAGTTAAACTCAGGGAAACAGACGACAAGGAAATAAATGAGGTCCTGGTAAGAGGTCCAAACGTTATGAAAGGATATTACAAGAACGAAGAGAAGACCCAGGAAGTTTTAGAGGACGACGGGTGGTTGCATACCGGGGACTCCGGATGGATAGACGAAGACGGAGGGTTACATCTGAACGGAAGAACCAAGAACGTAATCGTCCTCGAATCCGGAAATAACGTTTACCCGGAGGAAGTGGAACACGAGCTTGGCCGAATATCATTTATCGACGAAGTTATGGTAAAAGAGGGAAGGAGAAACGGGAGAGCCGTGGTTTCCGCCGTGATCTATCCCGATTACGAAAAACTCGAAGAGAAGGGGATAGAAGAGAAAAATTATATCAAGACGTTTTTATGGGAAAGGATAAAAGCCGAATCAAAAAGCCTCGCCCCTTATATGAGGATAAAGAGCAAACGGGATATAGAGATATTAGAAGAGCCGTTCGAGAAGACGCCCACGCAGAAAGTGAAACGTTATCTGTATAAAGAACAAGAGGAAGTTAGTAACGAATAGAAAAGTTTTCGAATTCGTCTTTTGGTTCTTGCCGTTCTACTTCTACTTCGTTAACATTTGCCATTCTCGGGCCCCTGTTTGCCCACGATATTAGGTTCTCTACAGCATTCTTTTTTCCTTCCACTACCGCTTCAACAGAACCGTCCGCCAGATTTTTTACCCAGCCCGTTACACCGAGCTGTTTGGCCTTCCTCCTTGTACTGTTTCTGAAACCAACTCCCTGGACCCTGCCTGATATTTTCAAATGAACTCTTTCTTTTTCCATTTTTAACCGTTGGACGGACTCCCGTATTTCCAGTTCAATTTTATAATAAGGTTCGAAGAAAGTTTTTCAATTCTTTTCGCGAGGAAAAGTTAAATAGCTCAGGAGAATCAGTACCAGGTTGCTTGCCGGGATTCAGGACTTTACGATTATTTTATCTGAGTTGGTTATAGGTTCGGGACAAGGTGATTGACCGTGACTGAAAACTACATTGCCATAGGATTTGGGGTTATCGGGGCCATAATGGGAGCGTCGTTGGTTGGACGATTGATCGCGGACCGATATATCCGAAAGTTAAACAGGATATTTCCCGGCTCGGAACTGGAGGGACGTGATTTCGTGGATAGAGTGATGAAAGCCGAGGGGTTAGAAGTTAACCTGGAGTCCGTTAGGGGGGTAAGAGGGGAATTCCTTTTCAAGGAAGGAGTAGTGAAGGTGCCGGAACTGGAGAATAGCTCCCTTCTCACCCTGGGTATATCAGCTCACGAATTAGCTCACGCGAGCCAGGCGAGCAGTAATAGGGCTCTGGTAGTCGTGACTGCTTTATTGGAAAAACTGGGAGTGCTTCTAACCTACGTTTTTCCGGTCACGGTAATTCTCGGACTTACATTTTATTTTCCTCTTTTGCCGGGGAGTCTGGTCCTTTACCTATTAATATTTCTTATTATTTTGGCCAAGATCCCATTGGAAGTTGATGCTTCTCGAAAAGCGTTGATCTATCTTGATAGGTACGGTGAGCTGTCCGAGGAAGAAGTTGCTCGACTGAAAAAGTTGCTTGGTTTGGCTATACTTACCCGGCTTACCGACCTAGCTGTAGGATTTCTAGTACTTGTCGATTTGAACGAGGAGTGGTGAAAAATATGTCTAAAGTTGTTTTCGCACCGTCGATATTGTCCGCCGACTTCGGCCGCCTGGTAGATGAGATAGAGACAGTGCAAGACGTTGCCGATTCCATTCACGTAGACGTGATGGACGGCCATTTTGTTCCAAATTTAACGATCGGTCCCGTCGTTTCGAACTCTCTCCATCGGTCCCACCGAATAGAAGTTCCGTTCAGTATTCACCTGATGATTGACGACCCCTGGAAGTACGGCCCCGAGTTCGAAGTTGACTCGAGGGATCTCATAATTTTTCATTCGGAAGTGACTGATAGACCGCTGAAGCTGATTGAAAGATTGAAAGATGAAGGGTGTAAGGTAGGGGTGTCCCAGAAGCCGGCAAGTCCGGTGGAGGAAATATTTCCTCTCCTGGAGTCACTGGACGAAGTACTGGTAATGGGGGTAGAGCCGGGGTTTAGCGGTCAGGAGTTTATGGACGAGTCGTTGGGTAGAATAGAGAGGTTAAAGGAACGGATTTTAACGAACGAATACGATACGACTATTTCCGTTGATGGGGGGATGGACCCCTCAACCATTGGTTCAGCTGTCCAGGCGGGTGCGGACAAGATAATAGCCGGGTCCGCAGTGTTTGGTGAAGAAGACAGGATTAAAGCTATCGAAAAGATGAAAGCCTCAATTTCTTGACGTGATGACTGTGGCCAACGAAAGAGCTTTTATGAAAAAAGCCTTGAATCTAGCGCGGCGGGGTGGAGGATACGTCAATCCAAATCCTCAGGTCGGAGCAGTGGTAGTTAGGGACGGTGAAATCGTTGGCGAGGGTTATCACGAGAAGTTCGGTGGCCCTCATGCCGAAGTGAATGCGCTGGAGGAGGCTGGTGAGGCGGCCAGGGGAGCCACGTTATACGTTACGCTGGAGCCCTGTGTCCATTACGGTAAGACTCCTCCCTGTACCGAAAAAATTGTTGGAGCGGAGTTGGCTCGGGTCCTGGTCGCGATGGAGGATCCGAACCCCAAGGTATCTGGGAAGGGAGTGAAGAGGTTGAGGGAAGAAGGCCTGGAAGTTTCGCTTGGGTTAATGGAGCGTGAGGCAAGGAAGTTAAACGAAATTTACCTTCATTACGTCCGGACCGGTCGTCCTTTTGTTTTGTTAAAGTTAGCAATGACTCTTGACGGTAAGATAGCTACCAGGACCGGTGACTCCAGGTGGGTATCGTCCGAACCCGCCAGAGAACTGGTCCACGAGTTGAGGGCTCGTTATAGTTCGATAGGGGTGGGTGTAAATACGGTTATCTCGGACGATCCCAGGCTGAACGTGAGAAAAGCGAAAGGACCGGACGGCGCGAGGTTCGTATTCGATTCAACTGGAAGGACTCCGACCGGTTCCAGTATATTGTCCCTGTCCAGCTCTGCTCCTACCGTAATCGTCACCGGGAAAGACCTACCCGGAACCAAAATAAAGGAATTTGAAAATCAGGGCGCTAAAATCTGGCAGGTCGAAAAAAAGGAAGAAAGGTTGGATCTAAGCGAGTTGCTCGAACGGATGGGTGATCGAGGTTACGACAGTTTTCTTGTAGAAGGAGGCGGAGAAGTTGCCTGGAGCCTTCTCGATGAGAATCTGGTTGACAAGGTTCGGTTTTTCTATTCGCCAAAAATAGTCGGTGGACGAGAGGCTATTCCGGCGATCGGTGGAGAAGGTAGAGCGACTATGCGGGACGGGATAGAGATTGAAGAACTGAAAATTGAAAGAATAGGCGATGACCTATCCCTGGTGGGTTATCCTATTAAAGAATAACAAGTAGGCTAAACCCGACTAGAATTGCCTGTATCAGGTAAATAACGAGGACTGAAGTTACGTGGCCGAATCTTCTATAAAACTTGTGGTGTAAATGTTCCTGATCCGCTTCCACAATTCTTTTTTCCGAACCGGCCCTCCTTATTATTGCCAGAATAGTGTCGAGGACGGGGACTCCCAAAATTAACGTTCCTGCAGCCAGGGACCAACCGGTGCCGGGCCCTGAAATCGATGCTAGCCCGTGAATCACAAGGTAAGAGACCGTGAACCCTACCAGATAGGATCCACCGTCACCGAGGAATAGTTTCGCGGGATAAAAATTGTAAAACAGGAATGCCACTAGTGCCGCAACCAGCCCACCGAGAAGTAAAGACGACGGGTGACCAAAAGTCAGGACCAGCAGAGGGACTAAAGATATTATTCCAATACCGGTGGCGAGGCCGTCCAACCCGTCTATAAGGTTGAAAGCATTTGTCCCGCCCACGAGCCAGAAGACCGTAAACAGAAGGTTTGGTGTTCCCGTTAGTTTAAAACCAAAACCGGGGAATAAGTGGGTCGGGGGGATAGGGTAGAAAGTAACCACGATCGCCGCGGCACCGATCTGAAGGATTAATCTGGCCCCGGGGCTAAAACCCCGAACGTCGTCTGTAAGCCCCGTAATGAATACTATTAAAACCGCGAAAACCAGAGGTACTGGTTCGGTTCCGTAGAGTAGAATCACGGGAAGGAGGCCGACCAATAAGGCGGCCCCACCCAGTGGCTTTACGTGGTGGTGAATCTTACGAGCACTTTCCCGAGGACTGTCTGAAAGTTTGATAAGGGGCCCCCACCGGATCAGGAGGGGACAGCTGAGCCCGGTAATCAGAAACGGAATCCAGAGCGTGACCCACTGGCCGGAGAGTAAGATCGTCTTTAAACTCGATGGCAAGTTTTGCATAATCTCCTTGGTAAAATGAATAGCAAAGATATTCTCTTACAGGCTGCAAAAAATAATAATCTAACTCATGCTTACCTGGCACCCGCTAGGTCAGGTACTAATTTAAGAAGTTACGCGGCCGAACTGGGCCAAATCATCCTTTGTTCTCCCGACGATAAAGACTGCCGAGGAAAAGTCGTTCGGGAGACCCATCCCGACTTTACCCAGGTCAAGGTATTGAATGATAATAGTAAGATATCGATAAACCAAGTTGAAGAAATCATTTCCAGTTCCTCTTATTCCCCCGTGGAGGGTCAGAGGAAACTGTACGTAATCAGCCGAGCCGAAGATCTTTCCCTGGAAGGGGCCAATAGTTTGCTAAAAATTCTCGAAGACCCGCCAGAATTCGTCTATTTTCTCCTGTTAACGGAATCTCCGAATAGTCTATTACCGACGATTATATCTCGGTGTCAGCAGTTGCCCCGGGGTGGCACGAGCGTGGAAGGGATGAAAGACATGCTACAGAGTAAAGGCTTTGATGAAGAAGAGGTAACATATTTGATCAAAGTTGTAAATGGAAAGGCCGCGATGTTGGACGAACTTCTGGAGGAAGAAATAGAAAATCCTCTGGAGGAGAGGGGGAAAGCACGGGAGGATTTTGGGGAGTCGAGTTTGTTAGAGAAATGCAGGGGTTTCGTCGATAGCGATAGCTACGTCGAGAGAGACGTATTAACGGAGCTTATATTCGAAGGTATCGAAGAAGCGAACAACTTTCAGTTAATCAGCGGAGCGGAAGAACTTGTCAGTCTGACCCGGCAAGACTTAGAGTGGTTCCTGGAAAAAGGTCTAATTATCTACCGCAACCAATATAGAAAGCGGCTAGCGGAAGGAAGTTACCCGCCAGCGAAAGACAACCGTAAAATTGAGAAGCTGAGAGCGGTAGATCGCGCCCTGGAAACAATGTCCGCAAACGTGAACGTTCAGCTTTTGCTGGAGAGCCTCTGGTTAAGACTGGCGGGCAATGCCGGAATTCATGGGAATTAAGTGGGGTAAAAGTTTCTCGGACTTTCGGCTAAAATTAGGACACACCAAAATTAACCGGTTTTGACCCGGCAAATTAACAGGGAAGAGTTAACCGAAAAACTTATTTGATAAACGGGAATTGGTCCAGCACCCAGTTTAATATGGACTTCAA
>JBDGQU010000006.1:0-11276 GCA_042218715.1 Bipolaricaulia bacterium
ACTGCAAATGCCCCGATATGAAATATACGCAACCCGTGGTCTATATAGGTATCGCTATAAACGGCCGCCCAGGCTCCTGTCGAGACACCCAATATCAACGCAATAGCCATGCCGTAAAATGCAAGTTCTAGCGTCGCCGGAACTCTAATCATTAATTCGTGCAACACGGGTTTATCGGTTCGAAAGGAGGTGCCAAAATCGCCTCTCAATAACCCTCCTACGTAATCCACGAACTGTTGAGGAATGGGTTTGTCTAGCCCCATCTTCTCCCTAACCCGCTCGATATATTCCGCCGAAACGTTCCTGCCTCCAAGCATTGCCTGGGCAGGATCTCCGGGTATAACTCGCAGGATAAGAAAAACGACCGTTATCAGAACCAACAGCATAGGAATAGTCGAACCTACTCGCTGTAAAATGTATTGCCAGAGACTATCCAAATAAACCACCCTTAATGGATATTAACCAATAAACTTATGAGATGTGCCTTTCCGGGTCAGGTTGAGGTTCATTATATTTTACGACCCCCTCGTTTGCAAGGTAGGAAGCTCGACTCGAAGGGGACCTGTTTTTAAGCGAAATAGTTATTTTTCCCTGAGGTAAGCCTGAATAAAAGGATCTATCTCTCCGTCCAGGACGGATTCCGTATCTCCAACTTCGATCTCGGTTCGGTGATCCTTAATTTTCTGATAGGGATGTAATACGTAGGAGCGAATTTGACTTCCCCATTCGATGTCCTTTAGCTCTCCTTGAATCTCTTCGATCTTCTCAGCTCTTTTTTCCATCTTGAGCTGATAAAGTCTGGACTTCAAAATCTTCATCGCCGTTTCCCTGTTCTTGTGCTGGCTTCTTTCGTTCTGGCAGGTAGCAACCAGACCAGTAGGTTCGTGGGTTATTCTGACCGCAGAATCGGTAACGTTTACATGTTGCCCCCCGGCTCCGCTTGCCCGGAAGGTATCAACCCGAAGGTCATTTTCGTCGAGCTGCACTTCCAGATCGTTTTCGAACTGAGGTGTTACATTTACCGAAGCGAAAGACGTATGCCTCCGGCCCGCGGAATCGAACGGCGATATCCTGACCAGCCGGTGTACACCCGCTTCTGCTTTTAGATACCCGTAAGCCCATTCTCCTTCAACCTCTACCGTGGCACTTTTGATACCGGCTTCTTCTCCCTCGCTTACTTCCAGGGATTGATAGGTAAAGTCCTTTCGGTCCAGCCAGCGAGTATACATTCTGAGCAACATACCAGCCCAGTCCTGGGCGTCAGTTCCCCCGGCACCCGCGTTGATTCCCAGGTAACAATTCCTGTCGTCGAACTCCCCGTCCATAAAAAGCTCGAGCTGGAAGGAGTCCATCCGGTCCCGAAGCCTGGATACCCTGTCTTCCAACTCCTCAAGTTCTTCATCGTTTCCTTCTTCCGAGGCAAGCTCGTAAAGAACTTCGATTTCTTCAAGTTCCTCGGTTAGCTCCCTGTAAGTTTCTATCTTCTCTTCTTTTCTGGTCGCCAGTTTGGACTTCTTTTTTGCCTTTTCCTGATCGTTCCAGAAATCGGGCGCATTCATCTCCTCCCTAAGTTCACCCAGTTCCTCTTCCAGTTCCTCGAGGTCAAAGGTAATCACCAACTTCTTCCAGCTGATCTCTAAGCTGATCAATCTTTTCCAACCAAATCAACCTCCAGTTAATCTTATTGAGCGGTATCGATCTTAACAACCGGTCCGGGAGCGATACCATCCGTTGGACCATTGCAAATTATGCTTGCAAATGTAAAATAATTAAAAATGTTAACTTATCATGGAAAGAAGACCTCTCGTACTTATCTTTTTGACGATCGTTACGGGAATAATCCTTGCCGGGTTGCTGGGCCTCACGAAGCCGCCAATCTGGTCTTTTGCCGGTATTATAGTTTCCCTGGCAGTAATACCGGTTGCGGAGTTCTTCGACCTACAATGGGGCCCGGTGCTAGCAATTCTGGCGGCAGTACTCCTGGGTATTGTCCTCTACGGCACGAAGTATTTTGAGCCTGAAAATCTCTATCCCAGCCTGAGCTCACTTGATAAGGTAAGTGGTAGGGTCTGCTCTTACCCGCTAAAGACTAAAACAGGAGTTGAACTTACCTTAAAGCCGGATAGTTACCGGGGTAAATTAAAGGTTTTCCTTAACCCTGACAACTACTCAGGAATTGGTTACGGGGACATACTAACCATTAAAGGTAAATTCGAAGTTCCCACAGTCTTCGACGGTTTCAATTACCGAGAATTTCTCCGGAAAAAGGAGATTTGGGGGGTAGTCTACGAGGGAAAGATAGTTAACTCCCGGCGAGGTTTCGGTAATCCGGTACTGGAATTGGGATGGGTTCTAAGAAGAACTATGTCCCGGAGAGTCGATACCATTCTCCCCAGTGGAGGCAATTTTCTAAAGGCGCTACTGTTTGGGGCTCGGGACGTTTTAAAGGATACAACTAAAAAGTCTTTCACGGAAACGGGACTAGCTCATTTACTAGCGGCAAGTGGGTTACACCTGGGAATTATTCTCGGCGTTAGCTGGTGGCTAGCGGGTAGTCTGGGTCTCGGACGGGAAACTACTTATCTCATTAGCCTGCCGTTAGTCTTCTGTTACCTAGTAATTGTCGGGTTTAAACTTCCACTACTTAGAGCAGCGCTTATATACTTATTTGGAGGTGCTCACCTATGGCTAAAGGAGACCGGGGTTATCCTGGACGACTGGTACGATCGTTATCAGGCTCTTGCGGGTGCAGCTCTCGTATTAGTTGTAATAAACCCCGAAACCGTATCTATGGTGGGTTTCCAATTAAGCTTTGCCGCTACGTTCTCCTTAGCGCTATTCTTTCAACGAATTAAGGCAGCCTTGTCTATCAAACCGGATTACCTTGGTGGGATACTATCTGCTTCAATTGCTGCCCAGCTGGGAGTTGCTCCTGTACTGGCGGTTCATTTCGGCCAGATACACCCCTGGGCTCCTTTTATTAATTTGGTGGCAATTCCCGGTGTAACCGCGGTCCTTTATTTGGGAATTCTAGCCCTTATTTTAGGTCAAGGTATAGCGGGATTTTCTGGTTTGGGCAACCTGACAGAAAGAGTCATCATCTTATTTCGAACTGCTATAGAAAACACCTCCGATGTTCCGCTGGCTCAAATCCAACTGCCCCCACCCACTCCGCTAGCCCTGGTCTCTTATTTCGTTTTAATTTACTGGTTCTACCGGAAGTTAAAAACTATCGAGAGGAAAACTTAGTCCCCATCCTTGTCCGTTACATCTATATAGGATTCCCGTTTTGACTCCCATTCCTTTTTGAACCATCGCCTCCCGTATCCCCTCACACCCCTCCTTAAGAACGGAATGAGGCCAGCCAGTCCAACTACGTCAGTAACTATTCCGGGGGTCAGGAGGAAAGCGCCCGAAATGAGCAAAATAACTCCATCAATTAGTTCTTCAGCGGGTAATTTGCCCTCCCGAAATTTCCGTCTCATTCTCCTTAATACGGATAATCCCTCTTTCCGGGCCAACAACGCACCCACCACTCCTGTGCCCACTACCACCAGAGCAGTTCGGATCACCCCGATAGCCGCTCCAACCTTAATCAAAAGATATATTTCAATAAGTGGTAGGGCCGTAAAGAGCAAAATCAGTCTAACTGACATGGTAATCCACCTGCGTCGATCCTGTCCAGCTGGTAGTATCTATTAGATCCTACCAAAATTAGCCGGGAGTACCTCAACCCAGGGCTTGCCCTGAGGGTGAATCGGCTGTTTTGAGTGCTGGGTCAATTTTCGTTTTTCAACCCGATTTTCTCTTTACCATTGTCTTTTTATATAACCCGTCCTGTGGGCGAGGTTCTGGACTCCACCTATCAACTCAGCTTCCTGATTACCCCGCGAAGATTGGACATCATTTTCCTCAAAGCCTTACTGCGATGACTGATCTTGTTCTTTTCCTTCCCCCCCAGTTCAGCAAGGGTCTTCTCATACCCTTCCGGAACGAATACCGGGTCGTATCCAAAACCGGAACTTCCTCTTGACTCATTGATAATTTTCCCTGTGAGCACCCCTCTGGATACGTACCTTTCATCTGGGGATATAAACAAAACTGATACCGTAACGAATCTCGCTCGCCTATCCTTCGCCCCTTCTAACTTATCCAATAGTAGCTTCAGGTTTTCCTCGTCGTTCGCCTGGGGACCGGCAAACCTGGCGGAATGAATGCCCGGTTCTCCTCCGAGCGCAACTACCTCAAGTCCGGAATCGTCACTTATAACCGGCAAACCGGTATGTTTGCTTATCGTCAGGGCTTTCTGCAGTGAATTCTCCAAATACGTGTTTCCTGTTTCCTCTACATCGGGAAAATCCTTATCGTGAAAGGATAGAAGCTCAACTTCATTACCTATCCCGGAAAGTATTTTCTTCGCCTCTTTTACCTTTCCCGAGTTCTTAGTTCCTAACAGTAGGCTAAATTTACTCACTTTCCATTGACGCCAAGCCACCCAGCTCTAGATCTTCGGAGTAGTGACAGTGAACGTAGTGATCGTCGGCTATTTCCCTAAATTCCGGTTCCTGCTCGCTACAATTCGGTTCGCTGTATGGACAACGAGGGTGAAAGTAACAACCCGAAGGCGGATCGACCGGAGACGGAACGTCTCCTTCCAGAACTATCCTTTCCGACTCGAAGTCCGGGTTGGCAACGGGTACCGCTGACATCAATGCTTCCGTGTAAGGATGTTTGGGGTTGGAAAAGAGTTTATCAACCGAGCTAAGCTCGACTATCTGGCCAAGATACATCACAGCCACCCGATCACTGATGTGTTTAATCACTGAGAGATCGTGAGCAATAAATAGGTAGGTTAAGCCGAACTCGTCCTGCAGGTCGTCAAGCTGGTTGAGGACCTGAGCTTGAATAGATACATCGAGTGCGGAAACCGGTTCGTCAGCGACTATCAATTGAGGATCAAGCGCCAGAGCTCTCGCCACGCCTATTCTCTGTCGCTGTCCGCCACTAAACTCATGCGGGTACCGTTTCATGTGATTTTCCGTCAGCCCCACCGCTCTAAGCAGCTCCTTGACCCTGTCTTTCCTTTCGCGCTTGGACCCGATTCCGTGAACGATCAAAGGTTCCCCGACGATACCTTCTACTGTCATCCGAGGGTTCAGCGAGGAATAAGGGTCCTGAAATATTATCTGCATGTCCCGCCTTAATCTCTTCAGCTCTCCCTTACCTGCCTTCGCTATGTCTATTACCCTACGTTCACCGTTTCCGAGTTCCTCGCTTCTAAACAACATCTCGCCAGCTGTAGGTTCTATCAACCGTAAAATAGTTCGGCCGGCGGTGGTCTTTCCGCAACCACTTTCCCCGACCAACCCAAGTGTTTCTCCTTCGCGAATAAAGAGGTCTACGTCATCGACGGCCTTTACGTGGCCAACAACTCTCCTGAAGACCCCTTTACGAACGGGGAAATATTTCTTCATCCCACTAACATCAAGTAACCGATCAGGCTCCATTTCTACCACCTACGCTCACCCCTATTAATGTTCAATATGCAACCAACAAGAAGATTTATGACCTTCGGCAACCTCTTCTAACGGTGGGTCTTCCTTCCTGCAGATATCCATGACGTGAGGGCACCTGTTGTTAAACGGACAGCCGTCGGGTACCTCGTAGGGATCGGGCACTACACCTTTAATCGGTTCTAGCCTACCTTTGTCCACGTCAAGAGAAGGAATGGATTCCATAAGCCCCTGGGTATAGGGCATCGTAGGGTTATGATATATTTCGTGAACTTCACCGCTTTCTACTATCTTACCGAGGTACATCACTACAACGTAGCTCGTTATTTCCGCTATTACGCCCAGATCGTGAGTGATAAACATAATCGACGTATTGAATTCGTCCTGCAGATCGCCCATCAATTCGAGAATCTGTGCCTGAATAGTCACGTCCAGGGCGGTTGTAGGCTCGTCAGCTATTAACATAGTGGGGTTGCAAGATAATGCCATTGCTATCATTGCCCGCTGCCTCATTCCTCCCGATAGCTGGTGAGGGTACTCATTGACCCTCTGCTCGGGCAGAGGTATGCCTACTTCCTCAAGCATCTGAATCGCGATATTCTTTGCTTCTTTCTTTCCCACATCCTGGTGCAGGGTTATGGCCTCCATTATTTGATTTCCTATCGTAAACACGGGGTTCAACGAGGTCATCGGCTCCTGAAATATCATGGCGATTTCGTTACCCCGGATAGAACGATACTTCTTACCCTTTGGATCGAGCTTGGTTAGGTCGAGATCCTCACCGTTCCTATGATAAAGGATTTGCCCCCCTTCTATTTTTCCTGGTGGCATTGGAACAAGCCCCATTATGGAAAGAGCCGTAACGGACTTACCGCAACCACTTTCTCCCACGACCCCTAGAGTCTCCTGCCTATCTATGTCAAAACTTACTCCATCTACGGCCTTTACTACACCTTCCTCCGTATAGAAATAGGTCTTAAGGTCGTTAAGTTCAATTAATGGCATAAATCCCCCAGAAATAGGTTTTAACTCAAATGATAGATAGGAGCAAACTTGCAATCATAAACAGGGCCGCCAATGCAGAAGTAGCAGTCCTCTTGGGATCAGTTTGCTCGTCTCTACCAAATACCGTACTGGAACCGCCAGCACCAAAAGCTCCCCCAAGACCTGCGTGTTCACTCATCTGCACCAAAACTATACCTATAAGCCCGAGAGAGCTGAGATAAAAAACAGCTCTAATGATTATTGCAATCATCTTACCTCCCAGTTATCTTATTGGTTAAACTAGATCTTCGCAAATTTAGAAAAACAGCTCCACTAACCACTCATAAGCACCTTAATCAATTGGACATCTTCGGGGGTGGTTAACTTCATATTACCCCTTTCCCCTTGTACAATTTTTGGCTTTACTCTGTCGAGTGCCATTACTACCCCCGCGTCATCAGTAAAGTAGCGGTTACGCTCCTCTGCTTCGTAAATGGCATCGAGAAGTAATTCTCTTTTAAAACACTGAGGTGTTTGAACTTTTACGTGACTGTTCCTATCTACCGTTTCTCCCGCGAAACCATCATCGTCGGCCCGAATCGTGTCCACTGGCTTAATCCCGGGGAAAGCGGCTCCATGCTCAACTGTCGCCTCTAATAACCTGACAATTAAATCGGAGCTAAAGTTTGGCCTTGCCCCATCGTGAATACATACGTAGACCGAATCGGAAACCTCCAACCCGGCCCGAGAGGAGCCCTGTCTTTTTTCACCACCCTCGACACACTTTACCGACAGTCCAGTTAGCTCTTCCTCCAGAGGTTCAAGCACTCTTCCCCGAAGAAGGCTCTCCTCTCCTTCATTAAAGACTACTACTATTTCGTCTACAATTCCGGATCCGATGAAAGACTTAACTGAATGAACCAGGACGGGCCTATCGAGTACTTCTCGATATACCTTGTTCACTCCGTTCCCCATCCTATTACTCCTGCCGGCAGCCAAAATTACGGCGCCTACTTTCCCCTCCCGATACATTTCAGGAAATTAACCCTCTGCTTTAGTAGTCGAAGAGCTGGTCAACTGGGTAAGTTCGTTGCCGGGTAATTTTACTGTAAATATTTCCCACGAACCGGTTCTATCGGAGTTAAAAATAACTTCGGACGAGTTAATCCACCTTGGATTGACATCCTGAGACTTGTTCTTGGTCAATCTTATCTCGTTTCCTCCATCAGCATTGATTACATAGATATCCGTGTTGTCATCGCGTTTGGATACAAAAGTTAACCGTTTCCCCTCAGGCCCCCAATCCGGGCCCCAGTCGTCATGTTTGTTATTGGTAATACGCGTCTTCTCACCGGTCTCTGGGTCCATAAGATATAGCTCGAAATCATCTCCATCTTTACTGGAAAATACAATTTCATCCGAGTTCGGAGAAACAGACGGTTGCCAATTCTGAATTTTCGGGCCCTGGTTAAACATAGAACACCCGGACAGTAAAAAAACCAACCCTCCAATCAACAAGCTCAAAAACACAAGTCTCTTCATCCTGATTCCTCCACCTCACACACCCAACCGGAAATCCGGCCGGTAGAATCTAATAGCCATACTGTCAGAAAATCCCCTGACAGATATTCTCTTTTTTAATCCGCGAAAGCTTCAAAAGGCAATAGCAAAGTTTAGGGTCGACTTGACCTTTTTGCAATGTTATGATATCCTTAAATTCGCTTCGGAAACCACTTATAAAACTTACGAAAACGAGGGATATATCCTGTCAAAGACTTGGACAGTTAAAGAAATTTTAGACTGGACCAGGGATTATTTTAAGGGGGCCGGGATCGAAAGATCACGTCTGGAGGCAGAGCAACTCTTAGCCCACACGTTAGACGTAGACCGAATTCAGTTATATATGAATCCCGACCGCCCGCTGGACGAGAAAGAGCTAAAAAGCTTCAAGCCCTTGATAAAAAAGAGAAAATCCGGCCAGCCTCTTCAGTACATCACGGGCCAGGTGTCGTTTATGGGTCTATCCCTAAAGGTAGACGACCGGGCGCTGATACCCCGTCCCGAGACGGAAGAAATGACCGAGGAAATACTTGGGGAATTCAGGCAGTTCGAAGGGGTTAAGGTATTGGACCTGGGGACAGGGTCGGGAGCAATTGCTATCGCATTGGCGAGGTTTCTCGTTGAACCCACAGTGACAGCAGTTGACAAAAGCCCCGAAGCCCTAGAGCTTGCCAAAGAAAACGCTGGACGCAACGATCTCGGAACCTCAATAGAATTCAGACAATCCGACTGGTTTTCCGAAGTCTCCGAGACTTACGATGTAATTGTCTCTAATCCGCCCTACGTACCAAGTTCGAGCCTTAAAGAGTTGAAAGAGGAGATAAAGGACTACGAACCCGCTGAAGCTCTGGACGGTGGAGCAGAGGGATTAAAGGAAATCAAGAATATTCTCGATCAGGTAGAGGGATACCTGACAGAGGGAGGTGCAGTATTTCTGGAAATAGGCCACGAACAAGGAAAAGAAGTTAAGAACTACGCCACTTCCCAGAACCTCCAGAATATTAGGCTTATAGAGGATTCTCAGGGGACTGACAGGATTCTTTGCGGAAACAAGGAGGCATAGCTATGGGCAAAATAGTTCAAATAGCCGAGTTATCCGTTTACGGTGACGATGACGAGGTGTTACTGGAGAACTTAAGTTTCAACCTTGAACGAGGAGAGATCGCTCGGCTTCAGGGATTTTCCGACCTTCAATACGAAACGCTGTTCCACGTATTGACAGGAGACATTTCTCCCGATTCGGGCCAGGTAGTGCTCGTCGATAGAAATATCGTTCGACTGAGCCGCAAAAACAAAAAAAAGATGTTTCAAAACGAAGTGAGTTTTCTTCCCCACGATTTCATTCTCCCCAAGAAAAAAACAATTTCCCAATCATTGAAATTCAAGTTAAAAATTACCGGCAAAAACCTGGATACAAAGGAAAGGTTGAACGAAGTTTTAGAACTCACCGGGTTAAACTCAAAATCAACGGGTTTGCCCGAGGAAATGGACGAAATTGAACGGGCAAAAGCTGGAATAGCAATATCAATAGTAACAAAACCAGACTTACTAGTTTGCCATAAACCGTTTCCGGGCTTAAACTCAAAAGGTATAAAGCAAGTTATGACAAACCTAACAAGGATAAATGAACAGGAAGGTTCAACCGTGCTTCTGTTGACGGACGAGATCGGCGATGGATTCGAAGGGGTCAACGAAATTGAAACCAATCTGGACAGCAGGGTTATAAGTTAGGGTAAAATGACTAAAAGCTTTTATTTTATAAGAGAATTTGGAAGCTTACTGGACGGAAATAAATTGGCGAAGGTTCTCGGTGCAGTATTAAGTATATTCGCCTTCACTCTGCTAATCTACGCACTTTTACTTCCAAAAAGTCAACCCCTTCAAGTTTCATCCGGACTGGAAAATTTTCCTCCCGGTCACAATGTTCTAGCCCAGATTGAACAGGGCCTTTCTTCCAATAGTATTAACGAACTGTACCTATCACTGAGGAAGTTCAACTCAGTAGACAATCTCATACTGGTTTTATCGGAAGAAGTAAAACAGGGAATTCTCAATGTTCCTCCTGAAGTTTCCAAAGAATCGAACTTCTTTCTGGTTAAAACGGAGGACAAGCAACAACTACTGGAAGAACTAAAAACCCAACCTCAGATAAATATGGTGACCACCATTTCCGGGCAAATACGACAAAAGGGAGGCGGATCTTTTCCCCTGTGGTTAAAAATTCTAATTCTGGCCATTGGGGTAACCTTTGCGGGGTTTGCTTTCTACCTGCTAAGGACCGTTACGGAAGACATCCTCGAAAGCTGGGAAGGAGAGCTTCAAATAATTAAGTATTCGGGGCTGTCAAGGTTTTCGATTAAATTTCCTTTATCCCTGCTCGGGACACTATTCGGCCTTATGGGGTCTGCTCTGAGTGTTGTCCTACTATTTGTACTATCGACCCTTGCAGATAACGGAATAGGGCTGATTCAGCGCCTCCCGGGCTTGCCCACAGATACTTCTCTTCTGTTAATAACTGTCTGGTCGCTATTATTGGGACTGGTCCTTGGATTCCTTGCATCACTTTCCTGCCTCCGGGTAGTAGACATAATGTGGGACTCGAAAACTAACCAATAATCAATATACCTCCAACCAGGTGATTAAACTTGAAAAGAGAGGAAGCACTGAAACTCATCGAGGAAGAGATATCGGAACAGAACTTAATAAAACACATGAAAGCAGTGGAAGCGGGAATGAGAGAACTAGCTCGATACTTTGATGAAGACGAGGACCAATGGGGAGTTGCGGGATTACTCCACGACCTCGATTACGAGGAGACGGAAGAAGATCCCGATCGTCATGGCCTATTAACTGTGGACAGGTTGCAAAACGAGGATTTAACTGAGAAGCAATTAAACGCGATAAAGGCTCACGCAGGGCAGAAGACGCCAGAGACCAGGATGGAGAAATCCATCTACGCCACGGACCCGTTAACAGGCCTTATCGTGGCCGGCGCCCTAGTTCATCCAGAGGGTCTGAGTGAAATGGATGCCGAGTTCATTCGAAACCGGTACGAGGAAAGTAGTTTTGCAAAATCGGTGGATCGAGAAGCTATAGCAAGCTGTGAGGACCTGGGATTTGAACTCGAGGAATTCTTCGATCTCGTTTTGGAAGGCATGCAAAACATTCAGGATCAACTGGGGCTTTAAGCAGCAACTAACTAAATGGAGTTAGAGAAAA
>JBDGQU010000006.1:11376-15252 GCA_042218715.1 Bipolaricaulia bacterium
GGGAGGGTAAAAGGCCCCTCCCCGATTAATAAGCTGATTAATAAGCTCAGTTGGTTAGTTACTTTCTACGAAAGTAAGGCGAGCCATTTCGGCACCGTCACCTTTTCTGGGAGGCAGTCGAAGTACTCGAGTATAACCCCCCTGTCTATCCTCGTACCTTTCTCCAAAATCGTCGAACAGTTTCGTGACTGCTTTTTTGTCGGTTAAGAAGCTAAAGGCTCGTCTCCTTGCGGATTCATCTCCCTTCTTGGCTAGCCCAACCATTCTATCCGCAAATCTACTTGCTTCCTTGGCTTTGGTCAAAGTAGTATCAACTTTCCCATTCTTTATGAGTCCCTTCACCAGGTTAGCAACTATTTGTTTCTGGTGGCTTGATTTGGCGATATTCCACCCTTTAGTTTTATGATCCATTATCCCCCTCCTCCTGATCGGCTAACGAATATCCAAGTTCATCAAGTTTGTCCTCGACCTTCTGTAGTGTTTTACTTCCAAAACCGTGGATGTCCAGTAATTTGTCCGAGGTCTGGTCCAGCAAGTCCTCAAGTGTCTCCACACCCTTTTCCTGAAGAAGGTTACAGGCTCGCTGGTTGAACCCGAGATCCTCAAGCCTCTCCTCGAATTCTTCCGGTACTTCCTCCTCGACTTCCTGTAAAGTTCCTAGCTCACCAAATGGATGTTCCGGCAGATTAGAGAACAGCTCAAACCTCCGGGCAAGTACCCGGGAAGCTCTACCTACTGCTTCTTCCGGTCTTATTCCTCCATCCGTTTCCAGCTCAAGTTCTAGCCTATCACAGTCCTCTTTCCCTCCAGCTCTTACGTTATCAACGTCAAAATCAACTTGCTGGACCGGAGAGAAATTCGAGTCAATCGGGATCACGGAAAGAGGAGAATCCTCGATCTTGTTTTCATCTGCAGAGCGGTACCCCATACCGGCCTCTACATCCATTTCCATATTCAGCTCTGCACCATCGGATAGGTGGGCCAGTACGTGGTCAGGATTAATGACTTTTATGCCGGATTCGACTTGCAGGTCACTGGTAACGACTTCTCCCGAGCCCGATGCCTCCAGGTACATTTTTCTCCCTTCCGCCCGATCAAGCCTGAGGGAGATCTCCTTTACGTTCATTATGATCTCTATAATGTCTTCCCTAACTCCCTCTATAGTATCGTACTCGTGGTACTTACCGTCGAACCGAACCCTGGTCACAGCCGCCCCCGGAATCATCGACATTAGTACCCTGCGCAAAGAGTTTCCGAGGGTCGTTCCCATACCTCGCTCCAATGGACCGACAACAAGCCGACCATATGTGTTATCTAACTCTTCAAAATGAACGTCTTCTGGCTCAATATATTCTAACATTAGCCCTCCGCTATTTTTAATACTCTATCTAGAGTAGAACTCTACAATTCTATTGACTTGAAGTGACTCCTCAACGTCCTCAATAGCGGGTTCGGATAAAACAGAAGCTCTCATATTGTCAAATTCGACGTCTATCCAGGAAGGAATACGGGGGTTATCTTCGTCTATCAAACTCCGCAGACCTTCTTTGCTCCTGGAAGATTCCTTGTAAGCGATCACGTCTCCCTCCTCCGTCATGTAAGAAGGAACATCGACTGATCGACCGTTTACTTCGATGTGGCCGTGATTTATCAACTGACGAGCCTGATCACGGGACTCGGCCAAACCACCCCTGTACAAAACATTGTCCAACCGGCTTTCCAGAGTCTTTAGGAGGGCTTCACCCGTAATTTCTTTACTAGCGTTGGACTGTTCGAAGTAATTTCGGAACTTCTCTTCTCGAACCCCGTAAATACGTCGGGCCTTCTGTTTTTCCCGTAACCTAATTCTATATTGAGACCATCTCGATCTGCTCTCCCCGGCTTCACCAGGGGGATACGATTTCCTTGTCACGGGACATTTATCCGTATAACACTTATCTCCCTTTAAGAACAATTTTGTGCCTTCACGCCTACATTTCTTACATTTTGCTTGGGTATCTCTTCCCATTTTAATATCCTCCTGTCAACTATGCGCCCTGGGGGTTATATTAGCTACCTTGGTTACCTCGATCCCGGCTCCTTCGATTGTCTGAATTACAGAGTTTCGTCCGGACCCCGTACCTTTTACAGTGACGATAACGGACTTAACCCCGTAATCTCGTAATTCTTCGACCAAGTTCTCTGCAGCGACCTGTGCGGCGTAAGGGGTACCTTTCCTCGACCCCTTAAAGCCCACGGCACCCGGGGTTACCCAGGAAATTACATCCCCGTCTGTATCAGTGAGAGTTAATATCGTGTTGTTAAACGATGCGTTAACGTGGACGCGCGCTTTATTCAGTTTTACTTGTTTTCGTGCCAATTAAATCTCTCCCTGTGTCATATCCGAACATTATTTGCCCGCCTTGGATTCTCGCGGACCCTTCCAAGTTCTCGCGTTCGACTGGGTCTTCTGCCCCCGAACCGGCAAACCTTCTTCGTGCCTCTCTCCTCTATAGCAACCAATGTCCTTTAACCTCTGGATATCCGCCTCGACCTTCCTTTCCAGGTCTCCTTCCACGCGATATTCGTCGATAGCGTTTCTCAACTTTGCAATATCGGCTTCAGTAAGGTCATAAACGAACTCATCTGGATCCACTCCAGAGGACTCAGCTACTTTCTTGGCCCGGTGACTCCCTATACCCTTTATGTAAGTAAGGGAAATCTTAACTTTTTTGTCTTCCGGAATATCCACACCTGCTAACCTAGGCATCCTCTATCACCTATCTATTAACCTTGTCGTTGTCTATGCTTCGGATTCTTACAGATAACTTCCACTCTTCCGTTCCGCTTAATAATTTTACAATCGTCACATATTTTTCTAACCGAACTTCTAACTTTCATATTAACCCCCCTTAATCACGACTCTCGATATACTATTCGTCCTTTGCTCAAGTCGTGGGGTGAAAACTCCACTAAAACCCTGTCTCCAGGAACTATCCTGATAAAATGTTTTCGTATTTTACCTGATATGTGGCAAATAGCCTCGTGGCCGTTGTCCAATTCGACCTTAAACATCGAATCGGGTAATGCCTCTACTATCTCTCCTCGCTTTCTGATTATGTCATCGTCTTCTTCTTCAGCCATGGTCTTATAAACCACCTCTGACTAGAACTTCAGGTCCGGCTTTGGTAGCTGCAACCATCCCTTCGAAGTGAGCGGATAAATCACGATCTGCCGTTACTGTGGTCCATCCATCGTCCAAAACTTCTACCTTCTTATCATCAAATTTTACCATCGGTTCTATACAGAAAACCATCCCCTCTTCTATTCTCTTTCCCGTACCCGGCTCTCCGTAATTTGGAATCTGGGGATCTTCGTGCATATCCCTGCCAATTCCGTGTCCGACAAACTCCTTTACCACGTGGTAGCCTTCATCTTTAACAAAAGAACCTATGGCGTTAGAAATATCTCCAATCCGATTACCCACGGTAACTTGTTCTATACCCCTGGTAAGCGCTCTATTCGTAACTTCCATCAAATCCCTGGCTCTTTCAGATACAACATCCACTGCAACCGTAGTGGCAAAATCGGCAAAAAGTCCACCCTTCTCTATTCCGATATCCAGAGAAAGCAGGTCTCCCGACTCAAGTTCCCTTTCTCCAGGTATTCCGTGGACTATTTCCTCATTCAAAGACGTACATAAAGAGCTGGGGAAACCACGATAGTTCTTAAAGGCAGGACTTCCTTCCGCGGCGAGAATAAGCTCTTCCGCGTAATCATCCAAGTTCTTGGTAGTTATACCAGGTTCTATTCTGGAGATTACTTTATCGAGAATTGTCCCTAAAATACTAGCGTTTTCTCTCATAATTTCAAGTTCCGAACTGGATTTTATCTTGA
>JBDGQU010000060.1:0-11774 GCA_042218715.1 Bipolaricaulia bacterium
TGTCGAGGGCTCCGGGCCGAGAAAATTCCAGCGACGCGGCGGGTATGTCTGACCGACCAGCACCTAGATTGCTATGGATAAACAAGATAGGAAACAACCTTCAATTTCGATCTTAGCTGTAGATCGATAGCAATTTTGACGCCAATAGCAATCTGGGTGCTGGTGAGGGATATTGCCGTATCCGAATTATATTAAATCTTTATGCATAGTACTTTCTGTAGTAAGAACCACTATCGTTAAGGCACCGGTTTGAGCACGCTAGTCGGAAATTTCTCGGTCCGGGAAGCCCGGAGGTCGAAAACAAAGCCCTCCGAAAGGGTGAGACCGTGCCCGTTAGATCCCCAATAGGATTTTCCTGAACGGTCAACAACAAGATAAATTAGGGGGCTGAAGACAATATTTGTTATACTGGGTAAATTTGAAGATAATTGAATAAAGGCTTTCACTAGAGGTCATTATTATGAATAAAAGAAAATACGAACTCAATAAAATCGACGATTATACCTGGGAAGTGCCGGAAACGGACAATATGAGAGTCCCCGGCCGCCTCTTCGTAGACGAGGATACTGCAAAGGATTTGGTCAACGAAGCCCGGAGTGGCGCGGACTGGAACGCCCTGGATCAAGTTATAAACGTCGCGTCTCTGCCGGGTATAGTAAAGGCGTCGATTGGACTGGCTGACATCCATCCGGGTTACGGCTTCCCCATAGGCGGAGTTGCCGCTTTCGAAAAGGACTCTGGCGTAGCCGTAGCCGGCGGCGTGGGATTCGATATAAATTGTGGCGTACGATTGCTTCGAACTCCTCTAACGACCCGGGAACTTGAAAAATCAAAGGAAAGGATTGCTGACGAACTCTACGAAACCATACCAGCCGGTTTGGGTTCCGAAGGAGAAATAGACCTCTCGGTGGACGAGATAAACCATGCGTTGAGAGAAGGAGCACAATTTTCGATAGACAGAGGCTATGGATTCGAGGCGGATCGGAGATTTATCGAGGAGACGGGAAAGATTGAAGAAGCCAACCCGGATCACGTAAGTCGAAGGGCCAAACAAAGGCAATTCAAACAAATCGGAACTCTCGGTTCCGGTAACCACTACCTGGAGGTTCAAAAGGTCGAGGAAATATACGAGCCCGAGACAGCCAAGGCATACGGATTGAACGAGGACCAAGTGGTAATTTCGATTCACACCGGTTCAAGGGCTTTAGGGCATCAGATAGGTCAGGATTACCTGAAAAAACTCGAGGAAGCGAGCAAGAAATACGATCTTCCGATAATGGAAAAGGAGCTAGTCTCAGCTCCGATTGACAGTCCGGAAGGTCAGAAGTACCTCAGCGCTATGCGATGCGGGATAAATTGTGCCTTTGCAAACCGGCAGGCTCTTTCCGGACTGACGAGGCGCGCGCTGGATAGTTCAATCGGGTTAAATCCACGGGAGGTAGAGACTATTTACGAAGTTGGCCATAACACGGCAAAATTTGAACGACACGTGGTCGAGGGCCGGGAAAAAGAACTGCTGGTTCACCGAAAAGGTTCCACCCGAGCGTTCGGACCCGATAGAAAGGAACTACCCGGACCCTATAGGGACGTTGGTGGTCCCGTCCTGGTAGGTGGAACCATGGGAACTGCTTCGTACGTACTTCGCGGGTCAAAACAATCCATGGAAGAAACTTTCGGAAGTGGGATTCACGGTGCGGGCAGGTCAATGTCCCGGAAAAAGGCAAAATCGAAGTTCTGGGGCGAGGACGTCGAGAAGCAGCTAACCAAAGAAGGGATAGCTGTCAGAACTCATTCTTATCCCGGGCTTGCAGAAGAAGCACCGGGAGCATACAAAGACGTAGATCGAATTGTTTCCTCAGTCCATCGCAGCGGTCTTACTCCTGGAGTCGCAAAGCTTAAGCCACTAATAGTGGTAAAAGGATGACTTCGAAGTGCTACTTACCAGCCCGGGACTTAGTCGATAAGCTGATTAAACCATAAGTATTTCAAGTAGAGCTAACCGTAATATTCGCGCTCTTTTCCCGAGCCTTCTTGATCCTTTTGGCCTGAGGAGCTCCTTTATCAAGCTTTATCCGCCCCTGCTTCGAAACTGCCCCCGAAAATACCCTCTTGCCGTCTACTGAGATTTCTACTTCCTCTTCTCTAAGAGATGAATTAAAATTCAATATCAAATACTCGTCCGTCTCTTTTATCTTTAGCGTTTCCTGGTCGGTCTCTCTTTCCTCAAAACTCCGGACGTCAATACTAAGTCCAAGTTCATCCTCGAGAGAGTCAATTTTTTCTCCACCTCGACCTAGGACTGCGGGTACATGGTTATCCGCTACGTAGATCGCTATTCGGTTGTCGGACTTTATTTCCAGATCAAACCTAAAGTTAAATTGGTTACCGAGATAGTATTTCAGCTCCCTTCGGGCTAGTTTCCACATGGGTTTATCATCCGAACCTTCCACCCTCATTACCACAACCTGTTCACCAAACGTATACATCTCATAAGCAAGATTTCCACTATCAAAGTCTCTTACCTCTATAACCGGCCGGGCAAGGTCACCCTGTTCCATTCCCGACGGAGTCTTTACTGTAAGTTCCACGTCAAAAACCTGGCTTATATCCCCTCCGTCGACATGAACAACAGTATCAACTATCTGAGGTATCATTCCCAGTTCTACCCTACCTATCAACCGTTGAAGCGAGTCTATTGCCTTCGTCGCGTGTACTACACCTACGAGCCCGACGCCGGACATCCTGAGGTCTGCAAATACTTCGAAGTCGGCAGTTTGCCGCATTTCGTCGAAAATCGTATAATCGGGTCTGGTTAGTAAAAGTACTTCCGCTGTGTTTGCCATCTCACCGTCCAGATCTCTGTACTGGCTTATCTCCGGCGATACGTCCAGATCTCTGGGTTTTTCCATTGTCTTTACTATCCAGCCCGAAGTCCGGAGAAATTCCGACAGGGCCTGAACCAAAGTGGATTTACCCATGCCCGGCGCTCCCGAGACTACAACCCCGCGATGGGATTCATTCAACCGTTCTTCAAGCAAATCCGAATAGGAATAATCACTAATTTCCGTCTTTTTCACCGGTCTGGTTGCGGTAATCTCTACCGCATCCGAGAACGGAGGTTTTGCAATTGCAATTCTTAAATCAGCAAGCTGAACAACTGACGCGCCTCCCGAATCCATCTCTATGAATCCCGAAGGATGGGTATCGGCAACCTCTACTATCTCTTCTGCAAAACGCTCCAGTTTTGACGCGCTTACTTTTTCCTCCCCAATAGGTTCTAGCTTCATTTCACCCGGAGTCCCCTTCTTCGCCTTCGGAACGGTATCCGCACGCAAGTGGACGGACATAGTCTGGTCGTCAAAGTACTCCAGTAAGCCCAGCCTGGTTAAACTGAGCGTCGCGGTTTCTTCCTGGGGTTCGTCGAGAATTACGGACAATCCTTTGCTCTTCGCCACAGTGGCCTGAATTTTGTCGTTCGTTACGAGTGTCGCCCCTTCCTTCTCAGCTAAATCCCTTATCATTGCGTCTATCTCGCCCGAATTTTCAAGATCCAGTTCCGACCTGGCGGGCCGTTGACCTTTAAACTCGAGTGCAACTTCGTCCTTTTCACATCTTTCCCTTAGCCTTCCCATCTCGTTTAGCCCTTTATACCCTGTTTCTTTGCCTTTGGCGGCCTGAGCTTCCAGTTCCGCTACTACCGCCTCGGGTACAATAATTGTTGCCCCGTCTATCTTCTCTTCCGCTAATAGGTCGGTGACTCTACCGTCCACAATTACGCTCGTATCCAGTACGTATTTTTCTTTTACTTCATTCATTACCATATCTCTCCGTATAATAATTTAATCCACTCAATTTGGCCAATTTAAAAGTCGTAGTCAATCTTTGAAGCAATCAGCACGAAACCACTTTTTGGTAAGAAAGACAAACCAGGGTGCTGGTTCAACAATCAATTAGTTATTAGACCCCAACCAATCCCGGAAAAAACGACCAACACAATCAGTTGAGCGTCGACAAAATGAGTTTCGCCAATCTCTGGTGGTCGTGCTTAACTGTTTTCTTACCCTGTAGTTCCACCGTATCAACCAGATCGTCCAGCAGAGGCTTAATCCCGTATTTATTATCGTCGACGAAATCCGGTTCAACAAGTTCAGCTCCTTCTCGGGCATACCTATTTAACAAACTTTGACTGGTTTTCCCCACGTTAACGACTACGTAGTCCAGACAGGAGATGTCAAAAAATGAATCCAGAGTTTCTAGGTGATCGGTCGCGGAAAACCCGTCGGTCTCACCGGGCTCCGTCATTATATTCGTTACGTAAAACTTCTTGCCCTCCGCTTCCTCAATAGCTTTCCCAACCCGTTCGACCAACAAATTAGGGATCAGAGAGGTAAACAGGCTTCCCGGACCCAGTACTATGACGTCTGCGGATCTTATTTCCTCTATTGCCGGGGAATAAGGAGGGGCCTCTTCCTCTAGCTCGAGCGTTTCTATTCTCCTGGGGTGGTCGGACAGACTGCTTTCACCGGAAAGAACCTCGCCCCCTTCAAGTCGGGCTACCAGGCTCGTATTTTTCAGGGTCGAGGGAATTACTCTGCCCCTTATGTTCAACAATTTGCTCGTTTCTTCAATGGCCCTATCGAAGCTACCTTCCATCTGCTCGGCTCCGGCAATAATTAGATTCCCCAGAGAATGCCCTTCCAGCTCCGACCCGTTCTCAAACCGGTGCTGAAATATCTTACTCATTCTGGATTCGTCGTCTGCCAGGGCAATAAGGCAGTTTCTAATATCCCCCGGAGGCAACATATCCATTTCGCGTTTCAATCTTCCCGAACTACCACCGTCATCCATTACGGTTACAATCGCAGTTATATTCGAAGTGTACAGCTTAAGGCCTCTTAAGAGTACGGACATACCGGTTCCCCCGCCGATCGTAACTACTTTCGGACCCCGGTCCAGCAGCCTATTCTTCCAGATCATATTTGACGGAGATCTATCAAGGAAATCCAGGGGAGCCGTTACGGGCGAACCAAGTCTTCTCATCTCCCACACCAATCCGATTACCCCTCCTAAAAGAACGACCCCCGCCGTAAGGTAGTAGTAGAAGGGATTGGAAGTTAGCCAGCCATACAGAACGATTATCCTCTTTCCCCCAATTAATAGAACCAGCGAAAACACAACCAGTAGCCCGTAGAAGATTCCAAGGAGACTCCATTGGTTGATTCGCAATCCGGGGAATAACCACTTCAAAAATTTATCCCAGTTCATCTTTTATACTCAATCCTTCGGATTCAATTTCACATCCATTACCTCTTCAAACCCTTCTAATGTCTCCAGCAATTCTTTATCCGTCTCTATTCTGAAGTCTTTACCCGCTTTTACAACTTTGTAACTATCAGCTTGATCGTCCGCGAGGGTGAAATAAACAGGTGTATCTCCTTCACGAGGAATTTCCTTAATTCTGTCCAGCGTGTCTTCTGAAATCAGATTTGCGTTTAGGACTATTTCCATCTCCGTCTCCACTTCCGACCATGCCTGTTCTATAGGTAGTACTTCCTGCACAATCAGCTGCCTGTCGCCATTCCTCTCCCCCACTTCAGCTTTTACCAATAAAATATTGTCGACGTCCAAAAGGGAAGCGGAGTCATCAAACACGTTAGGAAATGCAACTAATTCCTGCTCTCCAAATCCGTCGGAGATAGTTATAAAAGCCATTGGATCGCCTTTTCGAGTACTAATCTGATTAATTTCACTTATCCTGCCCGCAAGCCAGGTGGAGCCGTTGAGCGGCGCTCCCTCCAGTTCGTCAAGTTGACAGCAGGAAAACGAATCTATTTCAAACCTATGCTCCTCCAGCGGGTCCCCGGAAATATAGACACCAAGAAACTCCTTCTCCAGTCTGAGTTTCTCCCCTCGGGAAAGTTCTTCCATTTCCTCTTTCGGTGTATCGTCTTCCTGAAAAGATATTCCCCGGTCGAAGAAAGACCGCTGACCACTCTTCTGCTGATCGGCCGAGATTCCACTTACCTCCAGACCCTTATCCATCTGTTTTAGGAGATACTTCCTCGTGCCGAACTCGTCCATCGCGCCAACTTTTATAAGACTCTCCAGCGATTCTTTATTCAGGTCTCCGCCTATCCGCTGACAGAACCCCAGAAAAGAAGAGTAACCATCCTCGCGCTTATCCACGACGGCCTTTGCCGGCTTGGACCCCACGTATTTAACCGCCTCCAATCCGAACCGTATATTCCCGTTTTCGGTCGGCGCGAAACCAAGGTAGCTTTCGTTTACGGAAGGTGGTAGAACCTCTATCCCCATCTCGTTACAGTCCTTGATGTATTTCTCTACCTTATCCTCGTTTCCTCCCACGGAGGTAAGAAGGCTGGCCATGTAAGAAGCGGGGTAATTAGCTTTTAACCAGGCAGTCCAGTAGGAAATTCGTGCGTATGCAGTAGAGTGCGATTTGTTGAACCCGTAGCGGGAGAACTTGTCTATGTCCGCAAACAGATCGTTGGCCTTCTCCTCCGATATCCCGTTTTCCACACAGCCCTGAACGAACTTCTCTTTGAGCTGGTCCATTACCTTTTTCTTTTTCTTCCCCATTGCCACTCGCAAGGTATCCGCTTCCGGGAGCGAGAATCCAGCCAGTTCCTGAGCCATCTTCATTATCTGTTCCTGATAGATCGGCAGACCGTAGGTCCCATCCAGCACGTCTTCCAGCGCCGGATGGGGATAAGTTACTTCCTGAGTTCCGTGTTTCCGCTCAATGTAGTCCTCCGTCATTCCGCTCTCCAGCGGACCGGGCCGGTAAAGAGCATTTGCCGCGACTATATCCTCGAACTCCTCTGGCTCAAGGCGCTTCATTAGTCCCTGCATTCCTTCGCTCTCCAGTTGAAAGACTCCGACAGACCTACCCTCCTGGAGCAACTCGAAGGTCGATTCGTCCCCTTCGGGAATATCCCCGAGCGAAAGAGATTCACCTTCAACCTCTTCTATTAATTCGAACGTATTCTCTATTATAGTTAAGTTTCTGAGCCCGAGGAAATCCATTTTGAGTAGACCAATTTCTTCTAACACTTCCATATCGTACTGAGTAACGACTTCGCCATCACTCAATCTCTGAAGTGGCGTATAATTCGTCAACTCACCCGGAGCAATCACGACCCCAGCTGCGTGTGTTGAAGCATTCCTCATTAACCCTTCCAGCTTACCGGCCACCTCGAACAACCTTCTATAAGTCTGATTAGCTTCTGATTTTTCTTTGAGTTCCGAGACGGTATCCAGAGCCTCGTTTAGAGAAGTTCGAGGGGGTATCGCCTTGGCAATTTTATCCGCGTCGTCGTAAGGGATATCCAGGACCCGGGCTACATCCCTAATCGCGCTCCTGGCGGCCATGGTATCGAAGGTACATATCTGAGCAACCTGGTTTTCCCCGTACTTGTCTACCACGTACTCGATGACCTCGTCCCTGCCTTCCATGCAGAAGTCGATGTCTATATCGGGCATGCTAACCCGGCCCGGGTTCAAGAATCGCTCAAACAGCAGATCGTGTTCCAGTGGGTCCACATCAGTGATACCCAGTGTATACGCGACAACACTTGAGGCGGCCGAGCCTCGACCCGGGCCTACGGGAATGTCGTTCTCCTTTGCAAACTCGATAAAATCTCTGACAATGAGAAAATAGGTCGGATACCCCATATCATCAATTATACCGAGTTCGTGATCTATCCGTTCCTCAATTTCCTCCGTTAGTTCGCCCCACCGGTCCTTAGCCCCTTCTTCTACCAGTTCCCTCAGGTAATCAAGCGAAGATTCGTAACCGTCCGGGACCTCAAATGGAGGGAGGAGGTAGTCGTCCCCGAAATCTAGATCAACCTCACACCGAGAAGCTATTTCTACGGTATTCTCCAATGCCTCAGGTACGTGAGAGAATCGCTCCTGCATTTCTTCCGGGTCCTTCAGGTAATACTCTTCCCCTTCGTACCTCATTCTGTCCTCGTCCGTTATTTTTTTGTTCGCTTTTATATTTAACAGGACTTCGTGAGCCAGCCGATCCTCAGGCTCCAGGTAGTGAACGTCGTTGGTCGCGACCAGATCCAGGTCAAGCTCTTCGGCAACCTCTATCAGCTGATCGTTAAGTTCATCCTGCCCTTCTACGTCCTGGTCTTGTAACTCGAGGTAGAAGTCCTTCTCGCCAAATATATCGGCGTATTTACTCCCGGACTCAACAGCGCCTTCGAAATCCCCCTGAAGCAACTTCTTCGGCACTTCGCCGCTCTTACAAGCACTCAAAGCAATCAAATCGTCAGAATACTTTTCAAGTAGGTCTTTATCAACCCTGGGCTTGTAGTAAAAACCTTCGGTAAACGCCTTACTCGAAAGCCTTACCAGATCCTGATAACCCTGATTATTCTTAGCCAAAACGACAAGATGAAAGTACTTATCCTTGCCCTGATTACTCCCGCGCTTTTCGTGACGACTTCCAGGAGCCACGTACAGCTCGCAACCGATAATCGGCTTAATCCCAAGTTTCTTTGCCTCCCGGTAAAATTCCACCGCACCTCTTATGTTACCGTGATCCGTAAGGGCAATTGCAGACATACCCTGGCTCTTAGTATTTTTCAGTAATTCCTTGATGGTATTGGTAGAGTCCAGGAGACTATATTCGGTGTGGGTGTGTAAATGGACAAAATCCATACTTCTCCTTCCGTCTAATTGTCGTTACCGGACCCTTTATCCGGAGGATATACTAACCCTAGCTCTTTCTTTGCCAGTTTTTCTATATAATCCAGGTCGTTCCGTCTATTCCTCTTCTCCAGTAGTTTAGAGATCTCTCGTCTCAACTCTTCCCGTTTTGCTTTTAACTCTGCGACCTCAGCCTGGAGAGAGAATATCCTTTGAAATCTATTCCAGTAGACCCAACCCAGAAAACCCGCCACCAGTAAGGCAATAACGAGTAAGATAGAAACTGTACGATTACCGAGAATTTCTCTAAATAACGAATTTCTGTTCGAAGTAGCTCCCATGGCAATTTATTACCGATCCGCCTTAGATAAAATAGTAATAGTTAACCTACCAAAATTAGCCGAGAGTGCCCCAGGGCTTGCCCTGGGGGTGAATCGGCTGTTTTGAGTGCTGGGGCAATCTTACGTTTTTCAAGTCCGATGTTAACTCCACCATCGTCATTTTATGTGTCCCGCTCTGTGGTCGGGGTTCTTGACTTAGGCCACTCGGCCAGCGGTAGCTCGTATTCCTCCTCGATTCGAAGTAGCTGGTTATATTTACTTATTCTGTCGCTGCGGGATAATGATCCGGATTTTAATTGCGTAGTTGGTAATCCAGTCGCAAGATCGGCGATGAACGTATCCTCGGTTTCACCTGAACGATGCGAAATAACGGCAGAATAGCCAGCTCTTAAAGCAGTTCGGACAGCCTGTATTGTTTCCGTTAGCGTACCAATCTGGTTAACTTTGATCAATATCGAATTCGCTACACCCTGCTCTATTCCCCTGTTCAACCTGTCAACGTTTGTAACAAAAAGGTCGTCGCCTACTATCTGGATACTGTCTCCAAGTCGTTCGGTCATTTCTTTCCATCCGTCCCAGTCCTGCTGGTCCAAACCGTCTTCGATCGAAATTATCGGAAAATTATTTACCCACTCGGAGTACAGGTCAACCATATCCTCGGATGTTAGACTCGACCCTCCAAGATGGTAAGTTCCATCACGATATATCTCGCTCGCGGCGGGATCCAGGGCAATGGAGACGTCCTTCCCCGGCTCATAGTCGGCCTCTGTTATAGATTCGACGAGAAGGTTCAACGCCTCTTCTTCGCCGTCAAGATCAGGGGCAAAGCCACCCTCGTCTCCCACCGATGTCGGCATTCCCCTATCGGTCAGGATCTCCTGAAGTTTATGGAAAACTTCCGATCCAATCTGAGCGGCCTCGGCAAAACAATCCGCACCTACAGGTACTACCATAAATTCCTGGAGGTCAATGTTGTTGTCGGCGTGTTCGCCTCCGTTAACCAAATTCATCATAGGAATCGGAAGGCTGGCAGGTGTCACGCCCGCGATGTATTTGAATAGAGGTACCCCAAGGTCGTTTGCTGCGGCCCTCGCTACCGCAAGAGATACTCCCAGAATCGCATTTGCACCCAGGTTGCTCTTGTCCTCAGTCCCGTCGAGCTCAATCAATAGATTATCTACTTTCTCTTGCCATAGGGGATCGTAACCGTCTAATGCGTAAGATATTTCCTCGTTAATATTTTCGACTGCTTTCCGGACTCCTTTACCTCCGTATCTATCAGGGTCACCGTCTCTCAGTTCTAGTGCTTCAAATTTCCCCGTTGATGCACCAGAAGGTACTGCAGCTTTGCCCCAGGCACCGTTCTCCAGAACCACTTCTGCTTCTACAGTCGGATTGCCCCGGGAATCCAGAATTTCTCTTCCTATTACTTCTCTTATCTTGGCCATACTATCATCCTTTATTAAAGAAATTTTAGAAGTGAAAAACCATGATCTCGGACAAATTATTATAATCGATGAAACGTCAGTACTGCAACGAGCCTCGTTTTGGTCCAAAAAACTAAACACTTCTGCCAACCGGTTGACAGACTGCATTGCGCCGGGATAATTATCCGGGTCCGAGAACGTAAACCCAGCAAAAACGAGGGCTTAAAATGGGTAAAATAGCCGTAGCCGACGTCGGTACGTTTTCAACAAAAGTAGTTATAGGAGAGTCAAATGAAGGTCTAATCGACCTGACGGGGATAGGCAAGAGCTCAAGTGAAGGAGTGAGTGACGGCCGGATAGTGAAATCCGATCAGGTAGCGAAATCCCTGAGAGAGGCGACGGATAGAGCCGAGGAAATGGCATCCGAGGAAATTCACTCGGTTTACATTGGGGTAGGAGGAAATCTCCTAAGTTTCTCGATGAACGATGCCACCATAACGATTTCTTCGGGTGACCGGATAGTCAAACAGAAGGACGTAACCAGGATAAAAGACTTAGTAAGTTCTATCGATACAGGGGTACATAATAAGATCGTATCTACTATCCCTCAAAGATTCACGCTTGACGGACAGGAAGGCATAATCAACCCCATCGGCCTCCAGGGAAGGAGACTCGAGGTCGAAGCTACCCTGTTTTTAGTGAATGAAAAATGTATTAGGAATTATAATAAGGTTGCCACCAGAGCCGGTCTTACCGTAGAGAAGTTGGTACCGACCCCTTTCTGTACAGGAGAACTTCTGCTGACAGAGGAGGAAAAAAATCGGGGAAAAGCTCTCATCGACTTCGGGATGGACACGACCAAATTGATCACTTTCAAGGAGGGACAATTCTCTGACTGCATTACTCTCTCACTTGGCGGCAAGAACCTGACCGGGGATTTATCGGCGAAATTGAACGCTCCATCGACCGAGGCCCGAGGGATCAAGCACGACTTTAAGCTAGAGGAACCAGGAGGCCAGACAAACCAATTGGATCAGACATCTAATCCTTTTCAGAAATACAATAGAGGGGACCGCGAGGAGATATATACTACTCTAACAGCTAGAATCGAGGAAATATTCGAACTGATTCTATCCCGGGCCCGGAACAGGGGTCACGACAAATTACTGGAATACGGGATCAAGATCACCGGTGGCAGCGCCAAGCTACCCGGTCTGGTTGAAGTTCTCAACGATAAGTTTGAACCAAACTTCGAACTGGGAAACCCCACTCGTCCCATCAGAGGGATAAAAGACGTGATCGAGGATCCGAGCTACGGTCCAGT
>JBDGQU010000061.1:0-14833 GCA_042218715.1 Bipolaricaulia bacterium
TCCAAGGAGGCTGAGGAGCGCTACAAACCCTGGACCGTCGGGCTATGAACCCTAATGTATGGTTGACACCATGTCACGGACTTCCCGGCGCCGCATCCGGGCTTTTACCCTCTTCTGGTTATGCGGCGTTTGATATTTCTCTTATAAAAACATTACCAAGTAACTATAAATATTTTATGAAAAATTTATAGGTTATTGTATGACTGTCGTAAAAATTAAAAAACCCTTTGATCTATATTCCAATAAACCCAATATCATAAATTCGACTGATTATAATTGATGGAAACTATTTGTTCAAGGGAGGCCAAATAGAAGGGTTTTCCCTATAGCTCGAAGACAGTGACACCTTCCCCACCTTCCGACGGTGGAGGACCGTAGCACTTTTTTATCAAATCGGAGGCTCGTAAGTGGTCTCTAATATTTCTTCTGAGGGTTCCGGAACCCTTACCGTGAAGCACCCGGCCTTTGGATCTGTCCGCTCTTATAAGTCGATCTACGTACTTATCTACTTCTCTGAGAGCTTCTCTGACGGTCATGCCCCTTACGTTTATCTCGAAACCAACCGAACCGGACGACTTGCTGTAATTTACTCCGCTACCGTGCTTCTTGTCTGTTCCATCTCTCTCTTGCGAGGCGTTTCTTAGATCGGAGAGTTCCGTGGTGAGCTTCATGCCGTTTACGGACACTTCTATCTCTCCTTCGTTTTTTATCCGAACTACTTCGCCCGCCTGACCGGTGCTTTTTATGATTACCTTTTGGCCCGGGGTTAGCTCCTCCAGTTCCAGCTCGGACTTCGCTTCCTCCTTGCGAAGTTGCTCCTTACCAGTTTCGAGCCTTTCCTCTATTTCTTTTACCTTTTTCAGTGCTTCCCTCGCCCCTTCCTCGTCTGATTCCCTCGCACTGGAAATGGCTTTTTCGATTTCTCTTTTTGCTTCTTCCAAGAACCTGTCCAGGTTTCTTATATCGGAGCGGAGAGCGTTTTTTTGGTCGGATTTTAATTCCGAAAGCTTTTCGTCGTACTTTTGTTTAACTTCCCGGGCCTCCGAAAGCTTTTCGTCTATTTCTTTACCCTTCTCTCTTATCTTCCGCTTTTCCTGGACCAGATCCTTGATGATGTTTTCCGCCTGAATCTTTCCTTCGTCCAGAAACTCTTCGGCCCGAGAGATTATTTCATCCCCTAACCCCAATCTGGAAGCAATTATAAACGCATTACTCTTTCCGGGCACCCCTTCCAGGATATGGTAGGTGGGCACCAGTTCTTCGGGATCGAAATCGACTGAGAAAGTTGCCAACTGAGGGTGGTTAAAGGAGAAATTTTTTATTGCCGTAAAGTGAGTGGTCACGGCAAACCGCGTTTCAGCCTCCAGGAGAGTTTCTAATATAGAGAGCCCAAGTGCTGCCCCCTCTTCCGGGTCGGTGCCGGCTCCTAGTTCGTCGAGCAATACGAGGCTTTCCGAGTCCATTTCTTGGAATATTCCAACTATGTTTCCCATGTGAGATGAGAAAGTTGAAAGGTTCTGCTCGATACTCTGTTCGTCCCCGATATCGCTATACACGTGGTGGTAAATTTCTACTCTCGAGTCCTGGTGAGCGGGGATTGGAATCCCCGATTGGACCATTAGCGTAAATAACCCTATTGTTTTTAAGGTGACCGTCTTTCCTCCGGTGTTTGGTCCCGTTATCGTTGCTCCTTCTTCGGTTCGACCGAATTTAATCGTTATGGGAACGACTTCCTCCTGGTCCAGTAAGGGGTGTCTGGCGTCGATTAGTGCCAACCCCTCTTCTTTCGTAAGTTTCGGGGCGGAGCAGGACCGCTTCTGGGAAAACTGCGCCCTGGCGTAAATTGAATCCAGCTCTCCCAGGACTTTCTGGTTTTCCCTCAATTCCCATTTGTGGTCCTTGAATAACTCGGTTAATTCTCGCCTGATCCTCTTCTTTTCCTCGATGATTTCCGAAGTTAGGTCCTTCAGCTTGTTATTGAGTTTCACGGCTCCCGAGGGTTCTGCGAATAGGGTTCGGCCGGAGTTAGAACTCCCGTGTATTACGCAATCAACCCTTTCTTTTGCCGAACTTATCAGGGGCACCACCAGACGATTGGATTTTTGAACGACTACGTTGTCCTGAATCAAGTTTTTATGTTTTTCCAGGAAACTTTCTAGCTTTTCCTTTATTTTGGTTTCTATTTCCCGTTTTTCTTTCAGCAAATCGAACAGTCTGGTAGTAGCCGTGTCCCTTATTTCCCCCCTTCGATCAATCTTTGATTTGATTTCTGTTTGGAGGTTTTCCAGGCCGTGAATATTTTCCGCCAGTTCGGCGAGGTAGGTAGTATCTTCCGGAGGTTGATCCAGTATGAACTCTTTTGCTTCTTGACCGACCTTTAGTGTGCCGTTGATTTTCAGGAAGTCGGTCGCTTCTAGAGGAGGGTGTTCCTCGGCCTGGTTTATTAGGGGGTTAAAATCGGAAAGTTCTCCCAGCTTGAACGGCTCGGGTTTTTCCAGTAACTTTCGACACTCTTCTACCTTGGCTAATTCTTCTTCGATTACTTCCCGGTCGGAGCTGGGAGATAGTTCTTCTATTCGCGTCTCACCGAGGGAGGATACCGAGAATTCCTTTACGATATTTTTAAGCTTCTCGAATTCGAGATCCCTGTACGTCCTTTCGTTAGTTACGTTATTAGTCATTTCAATTAGTCATAGCTCGGTACTTTTATCGACTTCGTAGTTAATATTTCGTCCGTTATTCTCCCCACTTCACTATCTTTAACCCTACTTTCGCCGTGCCTGAGTCGATAATTCCCAGCTTTTTGGCCGCTTTTCGGGAGAGGTCAATGACCCTGTCTTTAATAAACGGACCGCGGTCGTTGATTCTTACCACTACCTGGTTCCCCGAGGAAAGATCCACCACCTTGACTTTGGTATTGAACGGTAAACTTTTGTGAGCGGCGGTAAGTTCATTCATGTCGAATACTTCACCGCTCGCGGTAGTTTTACCCTGAAAATTTGGCCCGTACCAGCTAGCGACCCCCGTTTGATAAAAATCACCCGCCGGGCCGCTGGTCAGGCCTATTATTATCCCGGCCGCTATCAGCGATATCCCAAGTAACAAATATATTTTTGGCATTAACTCCTCCGTTAAGTTCCAGCGGTTTTTTCTAATTCTATCAATATTAAGAACCTATGAGTTCCTCAAGGTACTCCTCGATTTCGTCCAGACCGTAGATTGTTCTACCTACTTCGTAGTCTTCTAGCCAGGCCTCTTTTACCGTTTCGTCCCTTCTCACTTCGACGTCTTCTATTCCCAGGCTGGAGAGCATTGTTTCGGCTTCGCTTTCTATTTGTTTGTTCTTCACTCTAAACAGGAACCTCTGTAAACCCATTAAATTCACCTCTGCATCGTTTCTAACCGAAAACTTCCGGTCGAGCCGGAAAACAAATTAGTCACTTTTACATTCTTCCCGATCGGTCTCTGTAGAATGATAAGATTAAAGGTTGGTCGGGTAAAGGCTACAGTTGTAATTTTAAGTATCCCGATGAACTATTGGCCGAGGGCCAGGGGTTGCCTGGCTTCTATTCCGGTCGGGAGTTCTCCCCCAGACGCAATCCGTCAACTCCCGCGAGTCAAATCGCGATTATTCGAATTCCAGTTTGTCAAAGGCTGATTCAAGAGTGGATTTGAAGTCGCGGAAATCCTCTACGGGCATACTTATGCTGGCGTAGCCGTACTGGAATATGATCTCCTTGGTTTCGTCGTCCAGCCATACGGCGATCGGTGTATCGGACTCCGACGTTCCTTCCGCTAGGTCTTCGATACTAATAATAACCACCTCCTTAAACGAATTTCAGTATAAAGTGAAAATAGAAATAGAAAACGGGGAGCGCGAAGAGCAGGCCGTCGATTCTGTCTAAAACCCCACCATGGCCCGGAAATAGTTTACCCGAGTCCTTTTCGCCGGCCAGTCGTTTAAACCAGGATTCGGTCAAATCGCCCAGTTGAGTGGCGAATCCTACCAGAACTGCCAATACCGCAATGTGGGGAAGCCACCTTAAATAAGGGACCCAGAGTGGGGAAAGCGACGCACCGAGAAATGCGACGATTAACCCCCCGGCGACCCCCTCGATCGTCTTGTTTGGGCTCACTTCGGGAGCAATTTTTTTACTCCCGAAGAAATTCCCGGCGATGTAAGCTCCGGAATCGTACCCCCAGACGATTAACAGCAGGTTTATTGCGTGAATAATACCGCTTTCGGCGAGATAGATTAAATAGAAATAATGAAGTAACCCGGGCACGTAAACCAGGGCGAGGATAGCTGCAAGTACCGCCTTAACGTTCTCGCGGCTGCTTCTCAAACCTAGGTTATTGATTATAGCAACGATTAAAGTACTTATGCCTATCAAGATTCCGTGTTTCGGACCGAACAGGGAATAAGCGAAAAAAGCTAGCCCGGCAAGTATTGAAGTAGGGATAATTCTAACTTCAATCCCGTATTCTTTAATTAATTCTGTGAACTCCGCTGTACCTATGGCTGCGGAAATAGCCAGGAATAGTCCTACGGCCCAGGGAAAGTTGTCCCGCTTGGCGAAGAAGAGAAGCGCAAGAACCGCCGGGGCCGTGATAACCGAGGTAATTATCCGTTTGGTTAGCTTGTTCACTGATCGTATTCCTCTTTTTCCACCCGACCGAACCGACGTTCTCTTTGCTGATAGTCCGAGATTGCCTCGAGGAAGTCACCTGGCGTGAACTCGGGCCAAAACTCCTCCGTTATCCAGATTTCCGTGTAGGCGAGCTGCCACAGCATGAAGTTGCTTATTCTTCTTTCTCCGCTTGTTCTTATTAAGAGGTCCGGATCGGGGATTTCGGAAGTGTAAAGATGAGACTGGAGATCCTCCTCGGTAATTCCTTTTTCACTTGATATATTCCCCGCGATAGCCTCGGATACCAGGTCTTTTACCGCGGTTAAAATCTCCTGCCTCCCCCCATAGTTAAGGGCGAGTATTAACTGCAGGCCCTCGTTTGTCTTCGAATTCCTCACGGTTCTTCTGACGATGTCCGCTGTGTTATCGGGGAGTTCTTCCAGGTTCCCTATAACTCTTAACCTGATATCGTTCTTAAGCAATTTTTCCCCGCGGTCACCGAGTAAATCCCCCAAAAGTGACATCAGGAATTGGATTTCACTTTCCGGGCGCGACCAGTTTTCCGTGGAAAACGTGTAGAAGGTTAAGAATTTTATTGGAAGTTTCTCTGAAGTAAATTCTATCAGGTCCTCCACCCTTTCCGTTCCTCGCTTGTGGCCTTCTGTCCTGGCGAGACCCCGTTTGTGGGCCCATCTTCCGTTACCATCGGGAATGATAGCTACGTGGTGGGGTATTTCGGCTTCCAGTATTTTATCCAGCCTCTCGTCCGGACTCACTTCTTATTGCCTCCCTGACAAGGTAAAGGGAGCCGGTTATACACACTATATCTTCCTTATTTGCTCCCTCTTTTGCAATCTTGATAGCCTCCTCCGGCAAACGAATCCCTCTGTAGTTCAATCCGACTTGGCTGGACCACCTCTCAAGGGCGCTGAGTGGCGCAGCTCGAGGAAAATCCAGCTCGGTTAAGTAAATTTCATCCACCTCGGGATTCAGAGCCGATAACATTCCTTTCAGGTTTTTGTCTTTTAACCCGCTAAAAACGAGCTTTATTTTAGCTCCCTGGGGACGTAATTGAAGATACTGTCTTAGTTCCCCGGCTAAAAGTTTTGCTGCTGCTTGGTTGTGAGCTCCGTCCACCAGTAAATGGGGATCCCTTTCCAGCAGTTGGAATCTACCGGGCCAGCTTGCGTCCTCCAGGCCAGCTTTAATTTCATCGGGTTTCACACCGAATTCGGTTTCGGCGAGTTCTCCCAGAACCGTTAGAACCGTCCTGAGATTTTTTTCCTGGTAGGTCCCCGCCAGTCCCAGTCTCAAAATCTCCCCTTCTAAGTCCTTAATAGGGGACTTCACTATTTCGAATTGGGAGCTGTTCCAGTTGAAGTCTCTAAGCTTGATCTCCGTATTTTCTTCCGAAGACATCAACCTGCAACCCTTCTCGTTGCACTCTTTTCTGAATGCCCCGTCTGACGAGTTTTCCAGTGGTCCCAGGATTAGGGGTTTGCCCTGTTTTGCTATTCCCGCAAGTTCCCAGGCAATTTCTTCCAATGAGTTTCCCAGAATGTTCTGGTGTTCCAGTTCGACCGACGTTATTACTGACAGAACTGGTTTTCCTACGGGGTTTGTGGCATCATATCTTCCTCCAAGGCCGGCTTCGAGCAGAGCCAGATCGATTTCTCGCCGGTTGAAATACCACGCTGCCAGGGCGGTAGTGGCTTCGAAAAAGCTCGGTTCATTGTTTTCCCGCTGTAGGTCTCTAATAGGACCCGTAAGCTCCTCTATTCCCTCGACGATGGAGGCTTGCGTTATTGGTTTACCGTCGACCGTTATCCTGTCAGTAAACCCCCTCAACGGAGGAGAAAGGAACTCTCCCACTCGATGATTTCGGTGGAGAATGCCAAATAACATCGCTGCCACCGAACCTTTTCCGTTCGATCCCGCGACGTGAATCGTGGGGTAGTTGTCGTCTGGGTTTCCCAGTTCTTTCAGTAGGTAATCTATCCTCTCCAGTCCAGGTTTTACGTCGTACTTTGGTAGACTGTCGAGTAGCTCAAATGCTTCTTCGGAGTTCTTTATCAATTATCCTCCAGAGCGGCTAAGTTGGTTTCTAATCGGTCTTTTCTAGCCAGGAATTCTTTCTTTTTATTTTTTTCCTTTGAAACCACTTCTTCAGGTGCTTTTTTCAGAAAATCCTCGTTATTTAACTTCCGAAGCGTGGAGTTCAGGTCCTCTTCCAGTTCGGTTAGCTCGTTCTTTATTCTTTCCCTTTCTTTTTCGATGTCAATAAGGCCTGCCAGAGGAACTAGTACTTCCGAATCCTCCAGGATCCTCCGAGCGCTGTTGTCCGGCCGGTCTAAGTCCGATCCCACGGTTAGTTCTTCTACGCTTGCGAGTTCGGAGAAATAGGTTAGGTTTTCCCTTACCAAATCCCCCAGCTCTTCGTTTTCCGTGTCTATAAGGACCTTGATATCCTGTCCCGCGGGAATGTTCATCTCCCCTCTAACGTTTCTTATCGCTTTTATCATTTCCTGTAACGACGCCAATTTTTCCTCCACTTCCCCGTTTTTCATATCCGCTTCGGGGTTCGGAAAATCTTGTAGCATTATTGGTGTAGTAGTTTCGGAGAGTTTGTCCCAGATTTCCTCAGTTATAAACGGAATGAAGGGGTGAAGAGCGGTTAAAGTACCTTTTAAAGTGTACCCCAGGACTCGTTTTACGGTTTCGTCCTCATCGTCCGAGTAAAGTCTCGGTTTGATTAACTCGAGATACCAGTCACAGAAGTCATTCCATACGAAACCGTAAAGACTTTTCGTCGCGTCTTTAAAGGAGTAATCTTCCAGGTTTTCCTCTACCCGGTTTACCGTGCGGGTATAACGGCTGAGAATCCACTTATCCTCCAGAGCCAGTTCGTCTTTTGAAGGCAGATTTTCTCCTTCTTCCAGATGTGGTAGTGCAAATCGGGCCGCGTTCCAGAGTTTATTTAGGAAATTGCGCCTGTCTTCTATTTCCCCTTCCGAGAGCTTCATGCCCCGACCTTTCGTGGTTGAGGAAGCCATGGCGAACCTTACTGAGTCCGCCCCGTACTCCTCCTTCAATTCCAGCGGGTCGAGGATATTCCCTTTGGAGGAACTCATCTTTTCCCCGTTTTCGTCCAGGACTAGTGGTGTGAGTAATGCCTGGTCAAATGGGACCTCTTCCATGAAATGAAGACTGGTCATTATCATTCGGGCAACCCAGAAAAAGATTATGTCGAATCCGGTAATGAGCAGGTTCGTCGGGAAAAAATAATCCAATTCTTCCGTTTCCTCGGGCCAGCCCATGACGGAAAACGGCCAGAGGGCTGAACTGAACCAGGTGTCGAGCACGTCAGTTTCCTGGGACAGATCGGAACTGCCACAGGAAGTGCAAGTTTTGGGCTCTTCCCGACTGACGATTATTTCCCCGCAATCCTGACAATGCCAGGCGGGAATTCTATGTCCCCACCATAACTGCCTGGAAATACACCAATCCTGAATGTTTTCCATCCATTCAAAATAGACTTTCTTCCACCGTTCCGGTATCAACTCCACCCTGTCTTCCCTTACCGCCTCTATTGCCGGCTCGGCAAGGTCTTCCATCTCAACGAACCATTGTTCGGATACGCTCGGTTCGACCACCGTATCGCACCTCTGGCAGTGTCCAACCGAGTGTTCGTAATCCTCGACATCCTCTAGCAGACCGGCTTCGTCCAGATCCTTTACTATTTCTTCCCTCGCCTCGTATCTGTCCATACCTTCGTACTTTCCTTCAAAACTGACGGATGCCTCGTCATCAATTACTGAAATGACTTCTAGATCAAACGTCTCCCCAATTTCGAAGTCAGTCGGATCGTGCGCCGGGGTTACCTTGACGATTCCCGAGCCGAACTCCGGATCCACAACTTCGTCCTCCACTACCGGGATCTCTCGTCCCACCAGAGGTAGGATCGCTTTCTTACCGACAAGATCATTCGATCGTTCGTCATCCGGATGAATAGCGAGAGCAGTATCACCCAGCATTGTCTCCGGCCGGGTTGTTGCCACGGTTACGAAGTCTTCCCCGTCCTTCAGTTCGTAGTTGATCCAGTAGAGTTTCCCTGTTTCTTCTTCGTGCTCGACCTCGATATCGGAAAGAGCCGTGGAACACCGGGGGCACCAATTGATTATGTATTTGTCACGGTAAATATAGCCTTCTTCGTAAAGTCGAACGAACGCCTCTCTCACGGCGTTGGAAAGTCCCTCGTCGAGGGTAAATCTCTCCCTGCTCCAGTCGGGCGAGGCTCCCAGTGCCTTTAATTGGTCTTTTATCTTACCTCCGTATTCTTCTTTCCATTCCCAGACTCGTTCGACGAACTTCTCTCGCCCCAGGTCGTGCCTGGTTTTGTTCTCTTTAGCTAGGTGTTTTTCCACTACGTTCTGAGTTGCTATTCCAGCGTGATCCATACCTGGGAACCAGCAGGCTTCCTTTCCTTTCATCCGTTGATATCGTATGACTATGTCGTGGAGCGTGAACTGTAAAGCGTGTCCCACGTGTAACTCGCTGGTTACGTTTGGTGGCGGAATTGCCATGGAAAACGGTTCTCTTTCCTCGTTTACCTCGGCACGGAAGTAGTCGTTTTCTTCCCAGTACTCGTAGATTTTATCCTCGACTTTTTCCGGTTCGTATGTTTTGGGTAGTTCCATCTATTATTCTCACCTACCTTGCCAAAATTAGCCGAGAAAGCCCCAAAATTACTTCAGGCAGAACTCGGCTGATTTTTGTCCAGGCCAGCACTTAGTTGAGATACGATACTTGGATTTGTGGCGGTAATTTAATCCCGTTTTGGCTGCCATGAGCAAATACTTTACCAAGTACAATCCAAGCGGGGTTCCTCAAATAAGTGCTGGACTGGGTCTCAAGTTCTAATAGACCATAATTCATAATCTTACGTGTCTTTTGTAATCTCCCAACCATTTGCCCAAACCTATCGACTTGGGGATTATGATATCAGTTTACCGAGGTTCCATCAATGGGCGGGGTTCTTGACCTGGATTAGAGTTGGATCCAGTTTTGGTTGGATCGAGCTGCTTAGTTGTATACCTCGGGCCTCCTACTTTCCAGTAGCGGTAACCTCTTCCGGACTTCTTCTACTTTTTCCAGATCTATTTCAACTGGTAACGTTTCTTCTCCCGCCCCGGCCTCGATCAGTACTTCACCCCAGGGATCTACTACAAGAGAATGACCGTAAGCTTTGTAGTTGCTTTCGCGGTTTCTGGCTGGAGAAGCCGCGACCACGAAGGTCTGATTGTCAATCGCTCGAGTTCTTAATAGAGGTTTCCAGTGGGCCGGCCCGGTTGTCGTGTTAAAGGCCGCCGGGATGAAAATTATCTTACTTCCGGAGCTGGTCATTCCCCTTAAAAGCTCTGGAAACCGTAGGTCGTAGCATATAGCGACTCCGATCCGCCCTAATTCGGTGTCCAGTACGGTCTGTTGGTTTCCAGCTTTCAAATATTTGGATTCGTCAAATTGAATCCTCCCCGGATAATTTACCTGGAAAAGATGGATTTTCCTATGTTTGCCGATTATCTTTCCGGAAGAGTCAAATACGGGGCACGTGTTATACACCTTATTCCCCGACTTTTCCGGAATCGACCCGCCGACTATATGAACCTCGTGCTCGGAAGCGAGTTCGGAAAGAAGGTCCGTAGTCGGGCCGGGTATGTTTTCGGCGTATCGATCGAACTTTTTCGCCTCGTAGGGACAGTTGAACATCTCTGGTAGCACCAGGAAATCCGTATCGCGTATTTGGTCGCTTTCAAAGAGCTCCTTTATTTTGTTCAGATTATCGGACTTTTTACCGGTCACTTTCGGTTGAAATACCAGGATTTTCATTTTGCCCTCCTCTGTCTTTAGACCCACCCGAATGCAGGGCGATTAGGCACTATTCTACCGACGATCCGCTCAGACTTGCCGTTTCCGTGGACTCCTTGACTTCTTCGGAAGCAACCTCCTCGGGCCCGGTTTCTTCGATCGTTTTCTTCTTCCACGATCCGGTTAGAAACCAGCCGAAAGCGAGGATACCAGCCACAAAGTTACTGGTAAATAATCCTAGCCAGATACCGTCTGCCCCCATATTCATTCCTACTATTCCGAAGGCCAGGAGATAAGAAATCCCCACCCTGAGCAGGAGTAGTCGAATCAGCGACATCACCATTGGGGGTCTCGTATGGCCCGAGCCCCGAAACACAGAACTGGTAAGAACGAAGACTCCGAAGAAAGGAATTGACCAAATGAATATCGTGATAAACCTGGCTCCGGCGTTAATGACTGCCACGTCGTCGATAAAAATTTGGAACAATGGCCGCTTAAACAGGAAAACCAGCAGTGCCAGAGCCATGAGAACCGTAAACGAGAGAGAAAAAGCTTTTTTGGCAGTTAGAGAAGCTCTTTCTTCGTTTTCAGCTCCGATGTTTTGCCCTATCATCGTGGTAAGGGGGGATGCGAGCCCCCAGATCGCGATGTTAAGCAGGCCGATAATTCTTTGACCTATCCCGTAAGCTGATACGGCGACGACTCCAAGACGAGAAACGAGGCCCATGAGCAATACAAATCCGACTGCTGTGCCTGCCTGACCTATAGCGGATGGAAGGCCGATCTTGAGGATTTGTTTTATCCACCTTAACTTCAGGATCAGGCCCCGAAAACTCAATTTTATGCCAAGCTTGCCCGAGAATAAAAGATAGATAGCTACCAGCGAGGCCACTCCTCGGCTGAGTACAGTTGCCACTGCGGCACCCGCGACTCCCATTTCCGGTAATCCTCCCATACCAAATATCAATACCGGGTCGAGAAACATATTTGCTACCACGGACGAACCCGTTACCAGCATGGGGGTAACCATGTCTCCGATCCCCCTGATCAGAGACCGGAAAGCAAAGAAGATAAACATCAGAGGTAAACCTGAGAATATAATTCGAATGTAGACCAGCGATTTCGGAAATACGTTCTCCGGGACTCCCATCAACGTTTTCAGTAATCCCGGAGCAATTGCGTAGCCGAGAGCGGACAGGAGAATAGAGCTTACGAACATAAAGGAGATAACCTGACCCGCCGCTTTATCAGCGTTTTCAGAACTTCCGGCTCCCGTGTGCTGAGACACCAGGGATACCCCGGCGATGGAGAACCCAAAACCGAGGGAAATCAGCATAAATACTACGGGGAATCCTACCGTAGGGGCCGCTACCGCGACTTTACCAATTTTCCCTAGCCAGTAGGTATCCACCAGGTTATAAAGCATCTGGAGCGCGTTTGATACCATAACCGGCCACCCAAGGACGAGGATCGTCTTTATTATCGGCCCGGTTAGTATTTCTTCTTTTAATTGTTCAACTCTTGACGTATTTTTCTTCATACTATTCGATCCTTATTGGTTAAATTGAAAATGATTTTAAACTCCGATTTTGCTCATGAGAATTGATTCAAACAAGCCGTAATTTATAATGCAAGGCCAAAGACTTAACAACGGGGTAAGGAGAACACCACAGGTTTTTCACCATTATGTAATGTCGGGGGCGAGGCAGAAATTTACGAATGGCGAGTTAATTTATCGTTTTTATCCCCTCTACCGCTTGCCTGGCAACTGATTTAACCTCATAGTGCTGAAAATATGCGAAATCCCGGCAGCCAGGCATGCGGTAGAGGGGGATAGCGGTCTAATATTGAACGGCCTCGGTGAAAGAACTGAGGAGAAATTTCTCCGGTAGAGGTTGTAGATGAGTGTCGAATTACGTACTTTCTTTAAAGGTTCATTTTAGGTCGATAAATTGTTTCCCTCGAGGGGTTTGGAGGTAAGATGATTACCTGGTTAGCGCTTGGCACGTCGTTATTGTTGCTACTGATAATTTCACAGAGGAACCTGGTGCTGGGTATGTTTGGAGCAGCTACCGTCCTGGGATTGTCCACTCTTTCCTTGACCGGGTTTTTCGGTCAGGTGTGGGCGACTTTTTCCGATCCTTCCGTACTCGCTCTTGCCGGTCTCGTAGGAATAATCGCAATGATTGGAGGAGTGCTGGAAGAAAGCGGAGAGATGGAGAATTTGGTAACCAATATGAGAATAGGGAAGCGTCCTTTTCTCGGGGCATCGCCCGCGTTGTTGGGAATGTTACCCATGCCCGGTGGCGCCCTTTTGTCCGCGCCGATGGTCGAGAGTAGCGGCGGAGAACTTGACGGGAACACCAAGGCAGTGATCAACGTATGGTTTCGGCATATCCTATTCTTGATTTATCCTCTGGGCCCGGCCCTTATTGCCTCGGCGAAAATAGCCCGGTTAAACGTTTATCGAACGATTCCTTACCTTGCTCCGTTTTTTCTGCTTTCGGTGCTGTTGGGTTACGTCTTTATGCTTCGGGAAACGAAGACGAAAATGCATTATTCGAGCGATTTTTCGCTCCGAGGACTGCTTGTGCCTCTTACAATAATCCTTATGGCTCCGATAATCGATATCTTATTGAAGACCTTTGTTAATTTCTCCGTTTCCGAGTATACCACTCTGATCGGGGTAGCCGTTAGTTTTCTCGCCTCCTTGGTTGTTACTAGCTACGGGTGGTCCGATATCCTGGAGGTAACAAAGAAAATGGAACCCTGGGGCTATGCCCTGATAGTTCTCGGCATGTTTACGTTTCTCAATGTATTTAAGGTCTCAGGAGCTCCGGAAGCCATAGCAAAACTTGCGTTTCCTTTACCGGTTTTGGTCGTGATAATTGCCTTTCTGCTCGGTCTGGCCACGGGGAGGATACAGGCGCCGGCGTCAATAATTTTTCCCATATTTTTCGCCCGACAGGGAGTTGATACGATGCCCTTAATTGCATTTGCCATTGCTTATTTCAGTATTTTTATCGGCTATGCTATTTCTCCTATTCATCCCTGTGTCTCGGTTTCGGTGGAGTACTTCGAGACCTCGGTGGGAAGTTACGTGAGAAAAATTGCCCTTCCCGGAATCATATCTCTGGTGGTCGTCGGAGTAATTGCTGTATTTTTTCTAGGATGAAATTAGGCGGGGGTTTGAAATGTCCAGACTGGACAGGAGTTTCTTTGCCCGAGATAGTTCCCGGGTGGCCAGGGAGCTTCTAGGAGCGGTTTTAGTTCGGGCTCGGGAGAGAGAAACCCTGAAGGGAAGGATAGTGGAAACAGAAGCTTATTACGGGGAAGCGGACCCTCCATCACATGCCTTTTCCGGGAAAACGGGGCGAAGTGAAATTATGTGGAAAAAGCCAGGTCTCGCCTACGTTTATTTAGTTTACGGGGTCCACTTAATGTTAAACGTAGTAACTGAGCCTTCGGGAACTCCGGGAGCGGTTTTGATTAGGGCCGTAGAGCCTCTGGAGGGGCTGGAAACTATGAAGACAAACCGAGGGAGGTCGGATGTGGAAAGTTTGACTGACGGACCCGGGAAATTGACCGAAGCGTTTGCGGTAGGGAAGGGAAAAAATGGTGATGACCTGATAAGCTCCGGTGAATTATGGCTGTCCGAAGGGGAAAGACGGACAGAAGAGAAAGTCGCTTCCTCGGGAAGAATCGGAGTCACTCGAGGAGAAGAGGAGCAATTGAGATTCTTCTTACCTGGCAACGAATTTGTCTCCGAGTGATAAGCTCGACGACCCTGTACTCTTACCTCTCGGTATATAAAAAGGACTATAGGCGGTCAATACCCCCTATAGCCCTCGTTAATTTACCTTCAATCCACTGATGGTTTAGGTTCTACAAAACCTTAACGTTAGTAGCCTTTGGGCCTTTGTCGCCTTCTTCCACGTCAAATTCCACTTCTTGACCCTCTTCGAGGGACTTATATCCTTCTCCGGCTATTTCCGAATAGTGGACGAAAGCGTCTTCGCCCTCTTCCTGTTCGATGAACCCGAATCCTTTGTCGTCATCGAACCATTTGACGGTCCCAGTAGCCATAGTTGAACCAACCCTCCCTGTCTGCCGAGATTTGACTGCCCCGGTTCACCTCAAACAAGGAGAGCTTTTACGCCCTCTTATAAGTGAAACTGCAGGTCCAGCCATGCTGAAATAAATCATTCTTCAAACTCCGACGTTGTGCTTGGTTCTACTGTGGTGCAGACAATATAAGATAATTACTTTTATATTCCTTTTCAACTCAATTCTTTCACCACCTCAATTCTTCGATAGGCGGCTCTTTCCAGAGCCGC
>JBDGQU010000062.1:0-12449 GCA_042218715.1 Bipolaricaulia bacterium
AAGGGAAAGATAAAGGTAGAGGTAACGGAAGGACTCAAGGGAGAGGTTGACGAGGCACGGCTACAGAGGAGGTTGGGTTGAGCTTACTCGCCCGAAAGCCGACCTTTCAGGGAGGAATTCACCCTCCGGATAGCAAACTAACTAAGGAAGAGGGAATTAAGGAAATATCCCCTTCCGGTAGTCTCGTCATTCCTCTTAGCCAGCATATTGGGGCTCCGGCCGAACCAGTAGTAGAGGAAGGAGAGACAGTCAGACGAGGACAGAAGATCGGAGAAGCGCAGGGTTTCGTTTCCTGCCCGGTCCACGCTTCTTCCTCCGGAGAGGTTACCAAAATAGGCAAGTTTCGACATCCTTCCGGAAACGAGGTGGAGGGGATTAGGATTGATCTCGACGGAAAAGACGACTCGGTAGAACTCGAGGAAAGCGACCCCGAAAAATTATCCAGCGAAGCTATTCTCGAGAGGATCCAGCAAGCAGGGGTCGTCGGAATGGGAGGAGCCGCTTTCCCAACTCACGTAAAGCTCAGCCCCCCCGAAGACAAGAATATCGATACGCTAATAATAAACGGGGCGGAGTGCGAACCCTATCTGACAGGCGACTACCGACTTATGCTGGAAGAAACCGATAAAATTATCAGGGGTGCAAATCTGATAGCGGAACTCCTCGGGGTCGAGCAAATTTATTTTGGCATAGAAGACAACAAGCCAGAGGCAGTAAAAGTCATACGTGATAATACGGACGACCGAACCCAAGTGGTCGAGTTAACAACTAAGTACCCCCAGGGATGGGAGAAAACCCTAATTCACACCATCACGGGAAGAAAAGTTCCTGTGGACGGGCTTCCTCTGGACGTAGGGACCGTCGTACAAAACGTAGCCACCGTAAAAGCGGTCTGGGAAGGTGTAAGATTCGGAAATCCTCTGACGGAAAGAGTTGTAACGGCCACTGGAACTGTGAAAAAGCCAGGCAACTATAAAGTAAGAATAGGTACTCGCTGGGAAGATTTAATCAATCAACTCGGAGGACTAAGAAAAGAAAGAACTGCCAAATTGATCGACGGCGGCCCGATGATGGGAGATACTCAGCCGAACCAATCCACACCTATAGTAAAAAGTACTTCCGGGGCGCTCACTCTGGAAAAAGAAAGGGCCGTTGACCGAGACCCTTCACCCTGTATCAGGTGTGGAAAGTGCGTGGACGTCTGCCCCGCTAACCTCTTACCCACTTCGATATACAAAAGCGTGGAATCCGGGGATATAGAAAAAGCGGAGGAGTTAAACGCAACCGCTTGTTGTGAATGCGGTTCCTGTACCTACGTCTGCCCGAGCGAGATTCCTCTAGTTCAGTGGATAGTCCAGGGGAAAAGCGAGATAGAGAAAAGACAAGAAGAATAGATTCCGGCTTTATCCGGATATTCCTCCGGGATCACTACTTTTAAGTTAGGGATTCGGTGATTTCTGCTCTGGCCTCGCTGTTAGCGGCGAGATAACGATCGTACATTACCAGACCGACTAAACTGACCAAAAAGAGCAATCCGGCCGTTCCACCCTGGAACGCCTTTTCGTAACCACCCGAAAATATGAGGGAGCTCAACAGGGTGCCTATTCCCAACCCACCGAGTAGCAGCGCAGCCGGTACCCCAAACACAATGGCAGCAAGCTTGCCGAAGCTTCTCGGTTCTATTTTCAGCTTAACCATATCTCCTTCTTCTACACCCAAAGGGTCTTTTGCGGTTACTTCGAAGGAGCTGTTGGTAAGAAACCCTTCCGAACTACCACACGTACCCTCGCAGTCGTCACACCCCTCCTTGTTCAGTACAGTCACCCGGACCAGGTTTCTTTCCAGACTTTCTGAGACTACTCCTTGTTTCACGGTTAGATTTGAACCCATAGCGGTTAATTATAAGGGAGGATTAATCGGTTTCAGAGGTCTCTTTTGGGGCCGGAAACCTCACTATACAACCGGTAGGACATTTATCGATAACGGTATCAAAGTTAGCGTTCTCGCTGTACTCCGAATATTCCATCCGGGAGAGATTGTCCTCTACTGAAAACACTTCCTCGGGACCAACCTGTTCACACAGCCCACAGGCAATACATCCCACGTCACACTTTTCCCTAACAGCGGAACCCTCGTCCGTGGAGTTACAGGCAACCTTGACAAAATCTCCGGCCAGATCCAGCTCTTCAATCGAAATTATATCTCTGGGACAGGTTTCCACACACTCCCCGCACGCCGTACAGGCATCGGGATCGATCCTGGGTAAACCGTTCACCATTTCAATTGCGTCAAACGGACAGACACGGGCACAATCCCCGTAACCCAGACATCCGAACTCGCACTTAAGATTTCCCCCGATAGTAAATTCCGCGGTTCGGCAACTTTCGACACCTTCGTAATCCCCTATTCTCTTTTTCTCCGCATTACCCGCTCCACAATGGACCACGGCCAGCCGAACCTTGCCCGGTTCAGTTGGCACTTCCAGGCCCAGAACTTCAGCTATCTCTTCCGCAACCTCCTCGCCACCGGGTACACAGCTATCCGGGGGAGCATCGCCGCTGACGACGTTCTTGGCTAACTGGTGACAGCCGGGATAACCACAGGCACCACAGTCAAGCCCTGGTAGAATCTCTTCTATCTCCGTTACCTCAGGGTCTTCTTCAACCTTCAACTTCGTATGGGCAAACCCCAATAGTCCGGCAAACAGAAAACCCAGCCCGGCCATAGTTGAAGTTGAAATAATTACTACCAGTCCAAACATATAACTCACCTAGGTAGGAACCAATCCGGAAAATCCCATAAACGCCAGAGCTAGCAAACCAGCTATCAGAAGCGTAATCGCCGTCCCCCGGAAGGGCTTCGGTATATCTTCCTCGTTTAACTCTCCCCTTATCCCCGCCATTATGACCAGGGCGAGGGTAAAGCCAACACCGGCTCCAAACCCGAATACCGCCGACTCCAGAAAGTTATACTCCCTTAATACCATAAAAAGTGCCAGGCCGAGGACGGCGCAATTCGAGGTGATCAGGGGAAGATAAATTCCTAGTGTCTCGTAGAGCTCCGGCAGGTACTTTTTTAAAAACATTTCCACTAGCTGGACCAAAGAAGCAATTACCAGGATAAACGACACGTACTCGAGAAACTCGACGTTAAACGCTTTTAGTATAAAAGTATTGATATTCCAGGTAATTATCGCCGTCAAAGTCATGACAAACGTCGTGGCTATTCCCATCCCAAATGCCCCTTCCATCTCGTCAGAGACCCCAATGAACGGGCATATACCGAGGAAATAGTGTAGGACGAAATTCTGGGTAAGAACTATGGCTACGAAGATAAAGAAATATTCCACGATTACTTCCTCCCCGATATTCGCTGGAACAGCGCGACCAATAGACTTAGGCTAATGAACGCCCCCGCCGGCATCACCATAACTACCATCGACTTGTACCAGGTACCCAAGACTTGAATTCCACCTATCGTTCCCTGGTATAACAACTCCCTTACACCACCAAGCACGACCAGGGCCAGAGCGAACCCAATTCCCATCCCCAGAGCGTCAAGGAGCGACCTCCCGACAGGCTTTTTCGAAGCAAATGCTTCCTGTCGGCCGAGGATTATACAGTTGGTTACAATCAAAGGAAGATACGGGCCCAGCTGGTTACTTATGCTGGGGATATGAGCCTCAAAAAGCAATTTAACCACTGTCACGAACGAGGAAATAATGATCATAAAGCTCGCTATTCTAACCTGATCCGGCAATACTTTTCGTAACGAAGAAATTGTGAGTCCCGAAGCAACCAGAACAAAGGTAGTCGCAAGACCCATGGACAAACCATTAACCAACGACGTCGTAACCGCTAACGTGGGACACATACCCAGCACCTGGACGAAGACTGGGTTCTCTTCCCATAGTCCTCTTACGAAGTCTCGCATGACTTACTCACCCGGAGAAAGGTTATTTCTTGCCCAATTCAATTTTTTATTAATTATGTCAACTACGGCCCTCGAAGATATCGTTGCCCCGGTAATGGCTTGGACTTCTCCTCTGCCAGGTTCTTCGGATTTTACCAACCCGATTCCACCCTTCGCCGACAGATTTCTAAATTGGCTTTTGAAACTCTTACCTCTAATCTTCCCCCCCAACCCCGGAGTTTCGCTGGATTCCAGTACCTGAATCCCCTTTATCTCCTGAACCTTCGGTCCAACCCCGATCATCAGTCTAATAGTACCCTGGTAACCTCCTCCGCTGGCGGTAAAGGCGTAACCAAGCAGGTCACCGGACGAGCCAAACGCCTTATATATCACTTTTCCGTCGACCTGGTCCGTTTTATAGTTTTCCGTTGGTTGGAGAACGTAGTAAATAGCCTCCCTTATTGCTTCCTTCTTATTTTTCTGAATCAGCGGATCCGCGTAATTGGAAACCAGGGAGAGGGCCAGACCGCTAATCAACCCCAGTACGGTCAATACGAGCACCATCCTCGCTACCTTTTTCATCCAGTACCACCACCAAACGGCTCCGGCACGGTGAATCTATCGATTAGGGGTCTGAATGCGTTCATCAGCAGGATAGAATACATAACCCCCTCCGGATAACCACCCCATAATCTAATCAATATAGTAATAACCCCAACTCCGGCTCCAAAGATCCACCTTCCCGACTTGCTCACGGGCGAAGTAACTGGGTCAGTAGCCATGAATATCGCTCCTATGAGAAACCCGCCCGCGAGAACATGGAAAATCGGCGAGGAATAACTTGCGGGATCTATAGCCCATATTATAGCCGAAAGCCCTAAAAGAGATAGAAAAGCCGCACAGGGTATCCTCCAATCTATGTACCCTTTAACCAGGAGATAAACCCCACCGAGAATCAGCGCAAGGGCCGACGTCTCACCAAGCGAACCGGAGATATTTCCAAAGAATAATCTGGAGAGGGGAGTCATGACGTTGTCAAACCTAGCGGCGGCCAGCGGCGTCGCGGAGGTAACAGCGTCAAATCCAGCAGGTTTGGTCCAGGTAGTCATCAGTACAGGGTATGCCGCAACGAGAAAAGCTCTTCCAATTAAAGCGGGGTTAAATATATTGTTTCCAAGACCCCCGAATAGCTGTTTTCCAATAACAATAGCAAATACACTACCTAGACCCGCCGCGTAAAGTGGGATCTCAGGCGGTAATATCAGCGCAACCAGCAAACCAGTAACAAGGGCACTTTTGTCGGATAAATCAACTTCTCGGCCGAGAATCTTCTGGATCAAAGCTTCCGAAATAAGGCTGGCCAGAACTGTCGTCAGCAGAAGAAATACGGCGTCCAATCGAAAGTAATATATGCCTGCAGCTACAGCGGGAAGAAGAGCTAAAACTACTCCCCCCATAACTTCAGACGTCTTCGTGCCCGTATGTATATGAGGTGAATACGAGAGACGGAAGTTAGTGTCTTGGTTACTTTCCATGCAGAAATCCTCTCTAAAATTTTTTAAGATCGAGTACTGGATTAGAAGGCTACTTGAAAGCCATAATATTTCAATAGGATCCCGACCGTTATAATCAGCTCCCCGACCCTCCTGGCAAAGCAGCAATAACTTTCACTTATAATAACAAACAAATTTTGGGCAGGCAACCGCTATCTAAACCGTCACTGCCAAATCAGAATATTTGGCTTTACTCAGTTCTTTCACCATCTATGGAAACTAGGCAGAAGTTCATGAGCGGTAACTTAATTTCATAATTTATCTCCCTCTACCGCTAACCTGGCTGCCGGATTTAGGGTATTTTCAGGATTTTAAGGTCAAAACAGTTGCCAGCTAAGCGGCAGAGGGAGAATAACGAGCGAAATATTAAGTCCGATTGTGGTGAAAGAACTGAGTTTATTCAACCTAGAAATCAAACCTTTTTTAGTTTAGTCGTTCTCGAGTTTAAGCTAAAATATTAGGGTTGAAACGGAACTACGAAAGTAAGAAAGCAACATTATAAAGCAACACTACTGAAAGCTTAAACTAAAGCTTTAACACGGAGGAGAAAAATGGATCTTCAACTCGAAGGAAACGTAGCGGTCATTACGGCATCTAGCAGCGGCCTGGGCAAGGCGTCCGCCAAAGCTTTGGCAAACGAAGGGGCCAAAGTTGTGATAAACGGAAGAAAAAAACAGAAACTGTCTGCCTCAGCCGAGGAGATAAGGAAATCCACCGGCTCAAGCGTCCTATCCGTTCCGGGTGATATCAAGGAGAAAGAAACACTGGAGGAACTCGTCGACAAGACTCTTGACCGATTCGGTGCTCTCGACCACCTGGTGACAAGCGCTGGGGGTCCGCCCAGCGGAAATACCCTCGACACGAATGAGGAGGATTGGTACGAAGGATTCGACCTACTCGTAATGAGCGTATTTCGGCTCGTAAAAAAAGCCGTCCCGGTTCTTAGAGAGGGGGGAGGAGGCACGATAGTGAATATTACGTCAAGATCGGTAAAAGAGGCTCTGGATTCTCTGGTCCTGTCAAATTCCGTCAGAATGAGCGTGATTGGACTGGAGAAGACCCTATCCCGGGAGCTAGCTCCGGAGATACGAGTAAATTCGGTCTTACCCGGTCCTCACCACACGTCAAGAATTAATGGATTAATAGATCAAGCGAAGGAACGGGGAGAAATTGACAGCAAACGGCAAGGGTTAGAAAAGTGGAGTGAGTCGGTTCCCATGGGAAAACTCGGTAATCCCGAGGAGCTGGGTAACCTGGTTGCGTTCTTAAGCTCACCCAGAGCTTCTTACATTAACGGTGCGGCAATTCCCGTCGACGGAGGTAGTAGTAGGTCAAACCTGTAATTGGAAATTTTCCGGCAATTCGATCCTGGAGATTCGTCAGCTACGTTGAATCCAGCCGAACCGTCCGAAAAATTATTTAATCGGCAAACCTGGCTTTCAGTTCCTGCAGTGGTAAGGTATTTAAAACGTCATCCTTCTCGCACCAACCCCTTCGGGCTAGATTTAGCCCCAGCTCCAGGAAATCCAGGTGATTAACTCTATGAGAATCAGTGCCGATTGTTAATTTTACACCTGCTTCTGTTGCCCTCTTCACGAGTTTGTCCTCGAGATCCGTTCGAGACGGAGAAGCGTTAATCTCCAGGGCGGTTCCGGTTTCTTCTGCTCGGGTAAAAACCCTCCCCCAATCCAAGTCAAAACTTCCCCTCTCACCAAACTTACGTCCAGTAGGGTGGGCGATAATGTCTACACTTGGATTTTCTATAGCCCTAACCGCCCTCTCCGTCAGCTCGGACTTAGGTTGGTCAAAGTGTGAATGTACTCCTGCAACAACTACGTCCAGCTTTTCTAAAGAGTCCCGACTAAGGTCCAGATCCCCGTCAGGCTGGATATTCGCCTCAACCCCCGCCAACAGTTCGAGTTCTTCGACAGTACTGTTGGCCGATTCGATCCGGGCCAGGTGCTCTGAGACCTCTCCGTCCGTAAGACCGCCAACTATCCCCGAAGTTTCCGCGTGATCCGTGATTGCAAGATAGTTATAATTACGCTTTTTCGCCTCCTGGGCCAATGTCTCCAGAGAAATATGGCCGTCGCTACTCCTGTCGCTATGACAGTGAAGATCGCCTTTAATATCTTCTCGTTCAACAAGCCTCGGCAATTGACCTTCTTCGGCAACCTGGATTTCTCCCCGATCCTCCCTAAGCTCGGGCGGGATCCAGGACAAACCTAGCTCCTCGTACATTTCTTCTTCCCTTTCTCCGGCAACTTTTTTCTCCGGTCCTACCTCGTAAAGCCCGTATTCATTTAATTTGTAATCTTTTGAGATAGCTAGCTGTCTCAGTCTTACGTTATGCTGCTGCGACCCCGTGAAGTACTGGAGAGCAGAGCCAAAACTAACCTCATCGACAATTCTCAAGTCGACTCTCAAACCGGACTTGATTCTTACCGAGGATTTCGTCTCCCCTTCACTGAGTACCTCCTCTACCCCCTCCAAAGAGGTGAAGTGATCCATTGCCTTATCCCTATCTTCAGCAGTGGCAAGAATATCCACGTCTCCAATTTCGTACTTCCTACGGCGCAAAGACCCGGCAAACGAAACTTCACTAAACAAAGTCGAATCAATCAGTTGCTCCCTGATGCGGCGTGCTTCCGGAAGGACTTCGGAAAGATGCGTTTTATCCTGAACCCGTTTTACTATCTGAAGGCCTTTGAGAACGTTTTCCTCCGACTTCGGTCCGAATCCCTTAAGTTCCCGGACCTTCCCGGACTTTAACGCTTCCTCCAGTCCTGACAGAGTAGTCACACCCAGCTCTTCCCAAATCTTTTTCGTTTTCTTGGGACCAAGATTTCGGACCTTTAAAAGCTCGGGGTCAATCGGTATTTCTTTTTTTAGCTCATCGTAAAACTCCAGGTTCCCTGTTTCCAGAATTTCGGTAATTTTCTGAGCTATATTTTCCCCAACCGCAGAAATATCTTCCAACCTATCCTCATCGTAAATATCCTCCAAATCCTCGGTTAGAGAATCTATTTCTCTTGCAGCTCTACGATAGGCCCGGGGTTTATATTCTACACCTTTGATCTCGAGCAAATCGGCCACATGATTTAGTATTTCTACAACCTGTTTTCGGGTAGACATCATACTCCTTACTCATTTAGCGAGATAATAAATCTAGAGGGGTTAGAAAATTACGAAAGAACGGTATAAACCTTCAAGAGAATCGGAAAAAGGCTTTAGGATTACTGGATTCCAGATAGGAAAGTAACTCAATCAACTCCCCGCCTACCTTCAAAAGCCTTACCCAGAGTTGCCTTATCGGTAAATTCCAAATCTCGCCCCACCGGTATTCCCTGGGCAATACGTGATACTTCTACGTCTAGAGGGCGAAGTTTCTTTACGATATACATGGAAGTAGATTCTCCCTCGGTCTTCGGCTCTAAAGCCAGTATTACTTCCTGCACCTTATCATCCTTTGCCCTTTCCAAAAGTCCACTTATGGATAAATCATTCGGAGCCACGTCCTCAATCGGGTTTATCAAGCCTCCGAGAACGTGATATAGACCGTCGTACTTTTGAGTCGATTCGATCTTGGCAATGTCCCAGGGTCTACTAACCACACAGATCTTCTCCTGATTTCGCCGGGAGTCGGAACAGATTTCACACCTGTCACCAAGAGAAAAGTTGCCACATATTTTACATCTCTTTACCTCGTCAGTTAGACCCTTCAGGGCTTCCGATAAGCGATAGACCTCTTCTGCGTCCCTTGTAAGCAAGTGAAAAATTAGACGTTCCGCCGTCTTCTGGCCAATTCCCGGAAGCTTCTTAAGCTCCGAAATGACTCGCTCCAGGGGCTCGATCATAATCCAGGAATATTTGGCAGATCCATTCCGCCAGCTATGTCCCCCATTTCTTCCTGCTTCATTTCCTGGGCCTTTTCTTTGGCGTTGTTGACAGCGGCAAGAACTAGGTCCTCCAGCATTTCCGTGTCTTCAGGATCAACGACTTCCTTCTCGATCTTTATATCCACGACCTCTTCGTTACCGTCCATGACCACTTTAATCATGCCGCCACCGGAAGTAGCCTCGACTTCTTTCTCCGCCAGCTCTTCCTTTTTCTTCTCCAGTTCTTCCTGCATCTCCTGTGCCTTCTGCATTATGTTGTTAATGTTGCCAAAGCCTTTCATGGTATAACCTCCAGTTTATAATCGGCCTTCTTCGACCACGTTGCCACCAAACTTGTCCTTTACCAATTCCGCCTTTTCATCCAGTAGTCCAACTCCTTTCTCCGTTTGGGGCTCATCCTCTCGGTCACTATAAATTATCCGTAATTCGTCCACTTCATCAAAACACTCACGCACTGCTTTTTCAAGGTAAGAAAAGTTCCGCTTCTTTTCCAGACTTTCCTTATGGAAAGAGTACTCCCTACCGAACTCCAGGTAAAGGTCCTGATTCCGGAAAACGGGGTTTGCCTCCTCCAGAAAAGCCGCGATCGATATCTTCTCCTCTTCTATCTTTTCTATCATCTTCCGCCATCGATCCGTGCCTATCAAACTGTCTCCCGACATCTCCTCCTCGTTTTCCTCGGGGCGGTTCTTAGACTTTGATTTCCTCCGGTTTTTCTCGGAGGAAGTCTCGCGACTCTTCGGCTGTTGAAGTTCGTCTTTACCGGAGGGTTGGGAAATCTCTCCTCGTTTCTGATCAGTGGTTCGACCGGAATCGCTCGGATTCAGTTCCTCCAGTAATTCGAGCGTACCAATTTCCAGAGTAACTCGCTTATGAGACGAGACCTTAAGATCATCCGAAGCGTCCAGTATTCCCCGAGAGAGCCTTACCAGCTTGCGGAGCTGCGCGGTTTCGGTAGTCTCTTTTATCCGGCTTCTAAGATTTTCGAGCACCTGATCTAGAAATAACTCCGGGTCCTTACCACGCCTCTCCAGTTCGTCCAACACCTCTAACGCTTTCTTAGGCTGCCCCTCCAACAAAGACCTGGAGTATTCTTCCACCACTTCTCCTTTCGTTAGACCCAACAACTCGAATAAGTCCGATCTGGTTACTTTACCGGTGGAATCGTAAGAGATGATTTGTTCCAGAATAACCAGCCCGTCTCGCATCGAGCCTCGAGCTCGAGACGAAATTAAAGTCAAGGCCTCCGCGGTTATTTCAATACCTTCCGAATTAGCTACTTCTCTCAACCTTGCTTCTATCTCGGCTTCAGCTATCTCAGTGAACTCGAATACCTGACAGCGAGAGATAATCGTGGCGGGCACTTTCTCGGGCTCGGTCGTGGCAAAAATGAACGTTACTCTGTCCGGTGGTTCTTCGATCGTTTTTAGAAGGGCATTAAACGCTTGATTTGTCAGCATGTGAACTTCGTCTATTATATAAACTTTGTTCTGCAACTCGGCCGGGGCAAAGTTAACTTCCTCTCTCAGCTCTCTTATCTTGTCGATACCTCTGTTCGACGCTCCGTCTATCTCTACGATATCGAGCACCGTCCCCCGGTCGATCTTATTACAACTGGAGCATTCGTTGCACGGCTCCCCATTCTGACTATTCTCACAATTTAGAGCTTTTGCTAGTATTCGGGCAACAGAAGTCTTACCCGTTCCTCTCGGACCTGCGAAGAGGTAAGCGTGCGAGGTTTCATCCTTTTTAACAGAATTCTGGAGTATTCTGACCGGCCCTTCCTGGCCGACGACCTCCTGGAACCTGGAAGGTCTCCACTTCAAATACAGCGACCTCTTTTCTCCTTGAGTTTCCTTCAACATTACCACCAAGTCAATTTATCGGAAAAGTGAGGAACGTCATGTGGCTAATTAAACGGCCAGAAGAACCGAGTAAGGAGGTAATCTCGTGAAGTTCAAATAAATTCAACCAAACTCGTTACTTGTTCAACCCTGGCAGCGAAATTCAGTTCATCGAAGCGGACGTAACCAAATACTTTCCCCGGCAAGAAATAAGTTCCAGAAATCTTACCGGGGTAACAAAGCTACTACTCTACTACTTCCAGGCGCTGCCGTGCTCGTCACCGTAAGGTAATAACCCCAGATACCTCGCGCTCTTAATTGCTTCAGCCGCTTTTCTCTGGTGCTTTTCACAGAGCTTAGTCGCCCGCCTTGGAAGAATCTTTCCCGACCTATTCGTAAATTGCTTCAACTTGTTATACTGTTTGTAATCCAGATCTATGTTGCCCTCACAGGCACTACACCTATTTGATCGCCTTCGCCCCATTTGGATCAACCACTCCTATACATTTAATATTTTTTCAGATTAACTCCCTGTAAACGTAGTTCTTATTAAGACAAACCGGCCGTCCAACTTTCAGGCAGATACAGCTTCGGCCAGTTCGTCGTTCCGGAATATCTGGTACCTGATAACGCCTTCTTCCACGTTTGATTTATCGGAAATCTCGTCTATGTCCTCGGGAGAAGCTTTGAACTCGACTAAAAGATAAAGCCCTCTAGTAAAACCCTGAATTTCGTATGCTAACCTTTTCTTCCCCCATTCTTCCACGGATTGAACTTCCCCTTGACTACTCTCAACTATCGATTTTAGCCTCTCCTTCTTCTCGTCCAGACCTTCTTCTTCCAGTTCGGGATCCAGAAGGTACATCACTTCGTATCCTTTTAAATTATTCAAGGTGTCACCTCTTTAAAGACGAAAAACTTATTACTGAATTAGTTGTTTACGCCAAGCTTTTCCTGGTAACTTCTCAATTTTAGCAGCATGTAAATTTACCAGACAAACCCGGTACTGTCAACTGGCTCGGCTTGTCCAGCTCTTGACAGACCGCCGCTCTATCGTTAGCCTTTTTATGCTCTGGGTCCATAGCTCAGCGGTAGAGCATCCGGCTCATAACCGGGCGGTCCTAGGTTCGAATCCTAGTGGGCCCACCAATCCCAATCTCCAACTAACACTTGAAATCCCCCCCGCCTCAGATTATTATTCTTAAGCACTCAAACCAAGGTCTTTGACAGGTGGGAAGAGC
>JBDGQU010000063.1:0-21913 GCA_042218715.1 Bipolaricaulia bacterium
AATGTCTAAAAACCACCTTTTTAGGTATAATATATAATAGAAGAAAATAGGAATAAATAGGTTAATGAATAAGGTCCTTGACAGCCGGGATGACAGCAACTGAAAAGTTTTTAACGGCGACTCAGGGTCGCCGAACTTACCTACTAAGCTCATGGGAGCATCTATAAATGGCAAACCGAGGGCAACCTCGGGGAGCAAAGCTACGGCCTCTAAGAGTAGTAACGAGAAAGGCAAACCCCGGGTAACCGGGGGACGCAAAGCTACGGGTCCTGTAAGAGGATAGCCGGGTTACCGTGGCTCTTAGTGGTGGACGAGCTGCTAGATGCTCATCTACATCACTAGGAGGTGCTTTCCGTGAGGAAACTTTCTATCGTAGTTTTGGTAGTAATTTTAGTAAGTGCTCTGGCGGTAGCTGTTGTTGGAGACGAAGGGAATTCTAGTGCTGAAGCGGATGTTAGCTTTGGGACGGATTCAATGCTATCCCTGGAATTAACCACTGACGGTGTGGTTGACTTTGGAACTGGATTAGACCCTTCAGGGACTTATTACAAAATAAAGGCCACTACTTTAAAGGTGGAGAGTAACACGAGTTGGAAAATCAACTACAGTAAAGATGACTCGGCTGCTGCCGATAAGCTGGCAGTTAGGTTTGGGAAAAACGTGAATAAGAACAACTTTGTAAACCAGGGATTGGAGACTTATACGGGAACCGACGACGAGTCGGGAATAGGAGTTAGTTACAAGCTTAGTAATTTAGAGGATCTCTCTGCAGGGGAGTATACAGTTACAGTAACTTTTACGGCCAGTTCGCCTTAGCACTTGGCTAAAATTACGAGAGTTTTGTGGTCAGGCGGGAGGAAAACCTCTCGCCTTTTTATTTTTTCAGTTGTCTTGAACCCCGGTAGAAAATTTGGTACCGAAGTCCCGAATTTTCCTCAACTGAATACGAAGGAGCTACCATGAAAAATCTCGACGATAACTTCTCCTCTGATTTCAACGATTCCGGACTTATCTCCCTTGCTTTCGCCTGTAACGAAATGGTTAACCAGCTAAGTAACGGGCTCAAATTAGAATCCCAGGGAGATCGTAAATCAGCTCTCGCGGAGCTGGATGTGGTTAGAGATCAAATCGACTCCTGGTTGGACAGGATAGACGAACTTGAGGCCGAGGAATTGGACAAAAATCAAATCGTCGGGAATTTAAAAGAGGCGAGGCAGGCGGTCGACCTGGATTTACAGGACTAATTGAAGTCCAGGAGGTTTTCTTACTCTCAATTCTTTCATACAGTGATACTTACACGCAGCTGTACTTAGTATTTAACCCGGTATTTAACCCGATATCCCTCTTGCCGCTCACCTGGCAGCCGGGGTTTTGCATAGCTCCCACTACCGTGAAATTTATTTAGATGTTTGGTTGGATACCAATTATTGAGAGCGGTTATTCGGGGGAGATGGTGTAAACTAACTCTGCCACGTGGTTACCTGGTTTGTAATTATTGTTGTAGATAACTTTGTAGTCTACGCCGAACACGTGCCGGCCCGGTTCTCCGCTGGCTATGGTCACGGGGTGGGTTTTTACCTGTCTGAACCCTCTCAGTCCCCTTACGGATAGAGTATAACCGTCTGCGCCTCTAGCGAGTGACGCGTTGTTTGCTTCTACCTGGACTGACCAATTGATGTTACTTGTAGCGACTAGCTTAATTGCGTTTTCTTCTATGATAGAGTGACCGTTCTTGAGATCTTCTTGAGTTGGGATGGGTATGTTGAAGTTGCTTTCGACAGTGTCGGAGGTTCCGGTTGATTGTCTTGAGTTGATCTGGAGAGATTGTTGGGCGTTAACCGTCCAGCTAACCGTTGTCGTCGCGGAATCACTGGTGGCAAATCCGAGCGTTGCAACGGTTAATATAACCGTCGCAGAAATCAGTATGACTGTAAGTAGTTTTTTCACGTCCTTCGGCAGTCCGGCCGCCCGCCTCGTATATTGAGGGTTGGGCCCGTAGACTTTGTGCACCCACCTTTCGGCGGGATTACCCTTCTCGGGACCTTTTGGCACCTCCGAGAGAAGTTGGACTATCAAAGAGCTTTCGCGCTCATTTCCCTTAGCTTCTACTTTATATTATACCTAGAAAGAAAAGTTTTAGACATGAAGAGCTCGTCCGTCCAGGAGACGCAGATGCTTAGGCTGGTATGACGCCGGCAACGGAACTCTGCCGGAATATTGATCCGTTCAACTTATGGGAGCCGATCACTTAAATAATAAATGAAGACGAGGAAAATTAGTTCGCCGCTGAAATGAGTACAATTTTTAACGGATTGATAATATACGATAGCTCCCTTATAGTAGTTGATATAATTTTACTATTAGATATTAACACCGACCGTAGTTAATAAATCGCGGTCAAATAAACCAGACATTACCTTTTTGATAACGCAAACATGGTAGATACTATCGTTCAAATTAGGATAAGTAATGCTGCGGGAAGGCCGATAGCACTGGTCTTTACTGTGCTGACTTTTCTATTTGTTATCTCCTCACCCGTGCCGGCGGATACCGGTCCTCCCTGGGCAAATTCTACCCTCGACGACCTATCGTACACCGAGCAGGAGGGATGGAAGAACCTAGATGCTGAACTCACGGTAACCTCGGATACGAATGACTTCTCCGGCGGATACGTAGAAGTAGAGTTAACAGCCGGGACGGATTCCGACGAGTTAAAACTCGCAGACGGCGTCGACCTGACGGTTAGCGGACAGGAAGTATACATGGACGGAGACCTAATAGGAACGATCGACGATAACTACGACGGGTCGGCCGGCCGGTTGCGAATTAACTTCACTGATCCCCCGCTCAAAAACTCGGGCTTCGAGTCCGGCGATTTGACCGGCTGGACGGTAAATACAATTTGGAATCAGATGCAAGGTCAAACTTGGGCGGAGGGGCCCGATGCACTTGGATTTACTGCGGATTCCAGTCCCGGCTACGACGACCAAAGTTCGGGCTCCGGGACGGCAAGTATAAATTCCGGAGCAGCGTACGAAGGGAATTACGGGCTGGACCTGGAAATTTCCGGAGGAGTTGCTAGTGGATACGGAACGGCACACGCTCCCTCGGTAACCAGCTCGACCTTTGCCGCCGAGGCTGGCGATACCCTGACAGTTCAGTGGAAAGCTTCCCGGACGAGTGACTACTATGACGTCTTTGGTTTCGTGTTTGTGGATTCGGATGGCGACGGGAGGATGGCGAATGAGTCTTACCAGGTTTTATTCCACGAAGCAGGTGAGGATAGCGGGGGATGGAAAACGGTAAGCGCATCTCTTTCGATAGCCGGGAATAATCTTCGATTCAAATTTCTGCACGGAAGTTACGACTATACGAACAGCGGGGACGTAGGTTCCTACCTCTACATAGACGGAATTGACCTCCAGCTTGCCGGGAATACAGTTCCGACTGATTCCGTGGTGCAAACCTTGCTCGAGCACTTAATGTACAGAAATACCGACAATAACCCCGACACCGGAAAGGACTACGAGGTTAGGTTCAAGGAAAGCGACGGCGGTACCGGATATAACTCCGCTCAAATTTCCATTACCCGGGTAAACGACCCCCCTGCGGCTGACGCGGGCTCCGATACAACTATGAGTCTTCACGAAGTAGCAACTCTCGACGGGACCCGTTCAACCGATCCTGACGGTGATTCCCTGACTTTCACCTGGAGTATAACGGGAAACCCCTCGGAGGAGCCAAATACTGTTACAGTGCAGGAAAACATATCAAATAGTAATGGGGCGACGGCCGACTTCTTTCCTACAAGCAAAGGAACAAGCTCCCAAGGGATTTACGAGTTGAAACTTACTGTCTCGGACGGTCAAAATACCGATTCCGATACCGTTCAGGTAACCGTTACAGGGGCTCCGGATAGTATTAAAGATAACAGTCTCGCTTCGGGAAAAGTCCAGGCTTCCGGTAATACCTCCGTCGACTTCAGGGAGGAGGCGAACCTGGAGGTTGACCTACAAAATATGGACTCGTCTGTCCGGGGACTATTAGGGGGGTTTGAGTACGAATATGCGAACTTTCCTGATAGTAAAAAGTTTTCCGGACCGGTATTGAAGTACGCGGACGTGAAGGCGATAGATTTTAAGTCCGGGAAAGCTCGAATAAGCTTATACTATACGGACCGGGAAGTATCAAAGTTTGTCGAGGATAAGCTTAGACTATACGTGCATGACGGTGGGGAATGGACCGAGGCAAAGAACGTAAGTGTAGATGCTTCTCAAAATGTCATCCGCGGGGAAGTCTCCGTTTCAAAGCTCTCGGGAAGTCCTATCACGGCGTCCGGAAGTCAGGCACCTTCCGCCGCTTTCGAGTATTTACCCTCCGAACCCAGGATAGGTGAGTCGATAAACTTTGACGGATCGCTCTCCTCGGACCCGGATGGATCCGTTTATACCTACAAGTGGGATTGGAATGGCGACGGAACTTACGACGTCACTACTTCCTCGACTAACAGTACTCATACTTATTCAGCCACTGGTACTTATTCCGTGGGGTTACAGGTAGTTGACGCGGGAGGTAACACCGATAGTACGACCAGGGACGTTAACGTGGATAAATACGCCAGTAATAGCGTGGTTACCAACGGGCCAAATCCCGTAGGAGAGGAGGGCTGTATATTCTGGATCGAACTGCCCGGTGACACCAATGGGGGAACGCTTAAAATATATGACGTAGCCGGGAAACCCATTTACGTAGCGGATCTGAATGGTGGTCAGAACAGGTTCCCGTCTTCCGGGAGGTGGAAACCGAAGACCGATAGTGGAAATAAGCTGGGGCCAGGAATTTACTTTTACCGGTTGCGGGTTGAGGATGACGACGGTTCCACGTGGTGGTCCGAAATCCATAAATTAGTGGTAGATAGGTCTCGATAGTTTATCTGGGGGAGAGAATGAAAAATAGGCTGCTGGTAACTCTAACTGTCTTACTTGTAGCGACGTCAATAACAGCTGTCAAGGTTCAATCCAATGCATTTACTTCAACTCCGTCCCTTTTCACAATAGGGAAAGGAGCAAGGCCGCTGGGATTAGGGGGTGCCTTCGTAGGCCTTGCCGACGACGGAAATGCCCTTCTCTATAACCCTGCCGGACTTACCCAGGTGGTCACGCCAAATTTGAGTTCCTTCTATAGCAACCAGTTTGGTTCCGTAAATTTTGGGTCGGTAACCCTGTCAAAAAGGAACTTCGGGATTAGTTATCTTCAGTTAAGTTCCCGTGGATTAACCGAAAGAGATATTTATGGATCAAAAATAGGCGAGTTTGACTTCGCCAGTAGAGGAATGGTTGGAGCTTACGCTAACTCTTTCGGAGCCCTGTCTTTAGGACTTCAAACAAAGGTCTTCTTCCCGGAGGCTCGGGAGAATGCTTTCGGCATTTCCCTGTCCCCCGGTATGATCTACGAGGTAGACCCTTTTCAGGTAGGAATGATCGTAAAGAATCTGGTTTCCACTAATAGTACATCCGACCAAGCGACAAAGGGAGCCTGGTCCAGAAAAGCTATTGGGGGCATTGCTTACCAGGGGGAGAGGTTTAAGATCGACCTTGACATTAGAGCGGGGCTAACGGAGAAAGGTATAGAGTCAAACCTTGCCAAAATTGGAGCCGAAGTGCTGTTATTTAACTGTGTTACTGCCAGAGCCGGAATCACCAGTGGACTCAGTAGTTCAATAGGGTTCTCACTAGATATGGAGGGAGTTCGGTTAAATTACACTTTTTCGAACCACGAGGAACTGGCGGCAAGTCATAGGTTTTCGGTTGTCGTGAACTTGACTGGTTCGCCCAGGAACCCTGTGTAAACCGGTAAACAGATGATCACTGGTTTTTTGAAGGATTAACACAGCCGGGTTATCCCCGGGGGTGTCGTGATTGGAGCCTGGGAACCCTTGTTGGGGTTGAAAGAAAAATTGGCGATTTTTATAATAAATTAGCAGAGGTTAAGTGACTCTGCTAATAAAACTCAGAATAAAGGTACCCGTTAAAGGAGGTGGAATTTATGCCTCTTCCTTCCGACAGAGACAGGAGAAGGAATAAAACCCCATCTCCGTTCAGCAGCGGAGGATTGTTGGACGAACTGTTCCAGGACCTGGAAGATACGTTCTTCGGGGGAGGTAGTAGCCTCCCTAGGATGGGAAATACTGACATCTACGAGAAGGACGGGAAACTACATTACGATCTTGAACTTCCGGGACTCACCAAGGACCAAATAAACATACAAGCCAAGGACGATCAACTGGTAGTTACCGGCGAAGTGGAGCAGAAGCAAGAAGAAGAAGACGTAAATTACATCAGCCGAGGACGTCGTTACGGAAGGTTCAGGCGGACTCTACCTTTGCCGGAAAGAGTTGAGGATCCGGAAAAGCTCTCCGCAAAGTTCGAGAACGGAGTCCTGAAGATAACCGCCGAATTAAGTGAGGCGCTGGAAGAAGAGGAAGCTATTGACGTCGAGATAGAATAACTGAACCACCGAGCCGGTCTAATCCGGCTCGTTTTAATTCTTTAACCTTAATACTCCAATTTTCCCAATACCTACCTAAACCAAGTTCCACGGGAGCGACTTATCTACCCGCACCGTTGACGTATAAGGCAATATATTAACTGGTCTTAAAACCCTTTTGGGATTTCATCCTGCGCTGATCCTCTTGATAAGGGGTGATTGCGATGAACGAGCCAGACGGAAAAACCATAGTTGTCTCCAACGCCGAGCCTTATAAGCACGTAGAAGGAAGCGACGGTGAACCAGTTTGTGAAGAAGTTGAGGGTGGGCTTACAACGGCCATGAATCCCCGGATGAGGGAATCAGGTGGGGTTTGGATTGCTTACGGTCGTGGTGAACTTGACTTCGAAGTAACCAATTCCGAGGGTAAGATCTCCGTTCCGGATCACTCGGGCGTGTCCGAAGAAAATAAATATACCTTAAAAAGGCTCGATTTCCCGTCTTCTCAATACGATAATTTTTACCGGGGTTACGCGAATCGGATACTCTGGCCAATATGTCATTCGTTCCCGACAAAGGCGGATCTCCGTAAGGAGGATAGATACTGGTCGAAAGGCTATCTACCTTCCAACAAAAAGTACGCTCAAGCGGTGATCAAGACTTACGAACCGGGAGACACCGTCTGGATTCACGATTATCACCTAGCTCTTGTGCCCCGACTTGTAAGATCCGAGATCCCCGAGGCAAAGATCGGAGTGTTTTGGCATATTCCCTGGCCACCCTGGGAGAATTTCGGCAAGATCCCTCACAGAGATGAAATATTGAATGGGCTGGCTGCAGCCGATTTGATCGGGGTTCACCTGGAGAAGTATGCTCGGAATTTGCTCCGATGTGTGGAAGAAATCGAGGGAGAAGTCGACTTTGGTGCCGGGCGGTTCAAACTGGGCAGTGATGAATCACAGGTAGATGCTTTTCCCCTCGGTGTAGACTATGAATTCTTCAACGGCACGGAAACGGGTAATAAAGAAAAGAAAATCAGGGAAAAGTATAGTTGTGAAAACTTGATCCTCGGGGTTGATCGACAGGATTACACAAAAGGTATTCCGGAAAGGATCCGCGCTTTTGAGAAGTTCATTAGGGACAACCCGGGTTACCGAGAGGAGATAGCCTTGATCCAGAGGACGCCCCAAAGTAGGACTGGTATAGAAGAATACGAGGTCGAAAAAAGTGAGATAAATCGTGAAATCTCCGAGTTCAACGGCAAGTTCGGGAGCCATGATTGGATACCGATTAACCTATTCTGGAGTGGGATACCTCAGGAGAAGTTAATAGCGGAGTATCGAGCTGCGGACGTGGGGCTTGTGACCCCGGGTCTGGACGGAATGAATCTGGTGGCCAAAGAGTTTATTGCTGCAAATAAGGAGCCTAAAGTTTTGATCCTTTCCGAGTTTGCAGGGTCCAGCGAACAGCTCGAAGAGGCCCTCCAGGTTAACCCCTACGATGCCAAACAGGTAGCCGAGGCGATAAAGACGGCGATAGAGATGTCAGAAAAAGAAAAGGAAAAAAGGTGGCGTAAGCTCAGGAAAAGGGTTAAGACCAGGGACCTTCCCGCCTGGGCGGAAAACTTCCTGGATAGCCTGAGTGGGGCTCATCAATTACATTCCATGACAAGATTCACCGCTCCCCGGAGCGGGGGTCTTGACTCCTTTTAGTTTGCCTCTTTTCTTTGGGGGAGAAATTGCGTATCTTTGTTCCGGGTAGTCTATCCGGGGGATTGTTGTATTTAACTCAGTAGTGATTTCATCCTGCATTCTGGGCTAAAAATTTGATTCGAGAAAGATGATCGGGCAACTTAAGTTCTGGTTATAAGGAGGATCCGGAAAAGATGGATACGATAGTTGTGATGGACTTCGGAGGTCAGTACTCTCATCTGATCGGCCGGAGGATAAGGGACCTGGGGGTTTACTCGGAGGTTATTTCGCCCGCGACGTCAAAAGAATCCCTCGCCCAAATCGAAGGGTTGAAGGGTATTATTCTATCCGGGGGTGCGGCTTCCGTCTACGATGACGAATCGCCAAAACCGGACCCGGATATTCTGGACCTGAGTGTTCCAATACTCGGTATTTGCTACGGTCACCAGCTACTCGCTCACCTGATCGGTGGAGAGGTAGAATCGAGCGCCGGAGGAGAATACGGGACATCTAACTTGAGAGTGACCGGTCCGGAATCCCCTTTATTGCAGGGTCTAGGCGAACGCGAAGAAGTATGGATGAATCATAAAGATAGGGTGGCTTCAGTGCCAGAAGGTTTTTTAACGTTGGCCTCGACAGAAGCCAGCCCGATAGCTGCTTTTTCCGATCGTTCGGACCTGCTATTTGGCGTCCAGTTTCACCCGGAAGTTACGCATACGAAGAAAGGTACAAAGGTGCTGGAGAATTTTGCCCTATCGATATGTGAAGCGAAACGAGACTGGGATCCAACCGGGCTTGCTCCAAAACTGATTGGTGAGGCTGAGGATTACATAGGTGATAGACGGGCGATAATTGGACTATCCGGAGGGGTGGATTCGGCTACAGCTGCGGCCGTAGTTGGAAAGGCTATTGGAGAAAACCTGACGGCTATTTACGTGGATACCGGACTTATGCGTCAGGGCGAGACCAAATCAATCGAAAGTACCTTTAAGGATTTGGCTCCGGATATAAAAGTCCTGGATCGAAAGGAAGAGTTTCTGGGGAAACTAAAAGGAGTGAAGGATCCGGAGGAAAAGCGGAAGATAATCGGGGAAACATTTATAGATGTATTTACCGAGGAGGCCCGATCAATAGGAGCAGATGTTCTCGTTCAGGGCACTATCTACTCGGACGTGATCGAGAGCGGTTCCACGACTCATTCGGACACGATAAAATCACATCATAACGTTGGGGGGTTGCCCGAGAAGGTTGAGCTCGATATCTACGAACCGTTGAAGGAACTTTACAAAGACGAGGTCAGGCAGGTCGCGGATTCTCTCGGTTTACCAAATGAGATAATCGACCGACACGTGTTTCCCGGCCCCGGACTTGCTATAAGGATAGTCGGCGAGGTAACTCCGGAGCGGGTCGAAATAGTCCGAAAAGCAAGTTATATAGTCGAAGAGGAACTGAAATCGGCCAGTCTCTACGAGGACGTATGGATGGCGTTCGCGGTTTTACTCCCTATAAGGAGCGTAGGGATCCAGGGAGACCTGAGGAGCTACGAGTATCCGGTTGCCCTGAGGATAGTGGAATCGGAAGACGCAATGACGGCAAACTTCGCTCAAATACCCTTCGAGGTGCTGGAGGATATCTCAACTAGAATTACCAACGAAATCAGCAACGTAAACCGGGTTGTATACGATGTCACTAATAAGCCTCCCGCGACTATGGAATGGGAATGATTGCTCTGGCCACCAGGTATAGACTCTGACTGGGATAACCTTGACAAATCAAGTATATGTTGCTATTCTAGTGGTATGAAATTAACTGATAGAGATATTGAAATCATCAGGTATCTAGAAGAAGATAGCAGGATGTCCTTAAGGCATATCGCCGGGGAACTTGACGTTTCTCCGACAACAGTGAGTAATCGCGTCCAGAAGATGAAGGAGGAAGGGGTAATAGAAAAATTCGGGTTAAAATTAAACCTTGGAAAACTTGATTACTCCCTGACTGCAATTATAAAAGTAAAGGCAAAGAGCGATGATCTTTCCAAAGTTTTGGAAGAAATGGAAGCTTATCCCTGTTTAACCCATATTTACGAAACTACGGGTGACTTCGACGTTATAGGTATCGGAAAGTTCAAAAGCAGGGAAGAAATGACGGACAAGTTGGTAGATCTCGTCCAGAGTCCCCACATAGAAACGACAAATACTTCACTGGTATTATCTACGCTAAGGGAATACGATAACTCCGGACTTGTTTAGGTACATTTAAACCAGAAGTCTTAGGACATACCCATGGCTGACCTCAAAAACATTAAGATATTCAGTGATTTAGACGAGCAAAGTCTTTCTGAGCTTCAGGGAGAAGTAAAAGATATTGACTACGGCCCAGAGGAGATTATTTTTCAGGAGGGAGCGCCTTCCTTTGGTTTTTATCTCATTAACGAAGGGTTAGTTAAGCTGGTTAAACGAACGCTACGAGGCAAAAAGCAAATTCTTAAGCTGGCCGGACCGGGCGAGTATATTGGTGAAACTACGCTTTTCGATAAAGGTACCCACATAGCCTTCGCTAAAACACTTACAGATGTCGAGGTAGGATTTATCGAAAGAGGTAACTTTTTTTATTTCCTGGAAAAACATCCGGAGATCGTATTCCGGTTTTTCGCGAAGATGTCGGAGGAACTCAAAGCATTTCAGAGTAAACTCGCGGAAAGATCGTACAATAGCAGCAAAGAAAGGTTAGCCCGGTTTATATTGAGGCTCGGAAGAGAAGGGATCGAGCTTTCTAGGTCCGAGTTAGCAGAATTAGCCGGGGTTTCCTCCAAGACGGCAATTCGCACTTTAGGGGAGTTAGAGGACCGGGGATTTATCAAAATGAGGGATAGAAAAATTGACATCCTCGACGAAGACAGTATAGAAGAACTTGCCGCTTCTTTCCCTATCACTCTCGATCAAAATTTGATCATATGAGCACTCACCAGCCTGAGTGATCCTTGTCCTTGTCGAAGGAAATTTTTTGTGTTATTTTTGGTGAGCGACGTTTTCCCCCTTACTAGAGGGGGCCCGTTTACCTAAAGGAAATAAACAAGGCTTTTGAGTGATTAAGTTGAAAAGGTATATTGCCGTTCTGGGCCTGAGTTATGTTATTTTAGCAGTAGCTGTACTCGTACTCCAGATAAGGAGTTCGATCGTCATTGGAATACTAATTTCGGTGCCCCTTCTGATTACGAGCGTCCTGTATTTTTCCGAAAAATTCTCCCTGAAAACATCCACGGAACTCAAGGGGTGGGGAGCACAAAAATACGCTTCGAAGTTGTTCAACAATTCTTCTAATATGCTATACCTTGTTAACCCGGAAGGTAATATTCTCAAGGCGAATAAAACCTCACGAGAAGTACTTAGCCATGAAAACGTGGATAATCTCCACCTTGCGGAAATTGTCCACCCCGAGGATCTGGATCTTGTGAAAAAACACCTAAAAAATATTTTCAAAAAAGAAGGTAGGCGTTCTGGAGGGGTGCAAAGTGGTATAGACGTTAGGCTAGTAGAAAAACCCGCGCCGGGAAGCAACTCGCCCAACACTATTCCCACGACGATGAAAGGTAGCAAGGTCACCGAACAGGCGGGAGTTCTTGAGTTCACTAATAATGAGAAGATAAATAGGCTAATGAAGAGACTCCGGGAGTCCGGCGCCAGGTACAGGTATTTAATAGAAGACGCCATTGATACTCTTGATTCCGCTGTGATGTTGATCGATAAGCAGGGCGAGGTAGTCTGGGTAAATAAGACCATGGAAGTTTTCTTTGACCTGGATAGACGGGAGTTAATGGGCCTATCTGTCGACCGGGCAATGAGTTATTATGTCGATTCGTTCGATGAGTCCGAGGAATTTACCGAGGTTGCGAAGAAGGCGCACGGGGAGAACACCCGGATCAACAACCACGTTTGCTCGATAACGAACGAATACGGCAAGACCCGGCGGATACTGGAATACAGAAGTATCCCTATAGAAACGGATCGTTACGAAGGTGGGAGAATTGAACACTACATAGATATTACCGAGGTTAAACAACTGGAAGAAGATCTACGGAGACAGACAGAACGGCTAAAGAAAAGTAACGAAAAGCTGGAGGAGTTTTCCCGGGGGATTTCCCACGATCTGAAGGCGCCGCTTCAGACGCTTGAGGGTTATAGCCATATACTACTGGAGGATTACGAAGACGAACTTGATCAGGAGGGAATTAGAGCTCTTCAGGCCCTTTCCGATACGACACAGAGGCTCAGGGACAGAATAGAAAGCCTGCTGACTTACTCTAGCATCAACATGGAAGACAAAGGGTTCGATGAAATCGACCTTTCCGAATTAGTCTCCGAACTGCGAGAGGACCTAAAGTACCTCCTGGAAGGAGTAGACTTAGTCGTCCCCGGAGACCTACCAAGGGTTTACGGCAATAAAACGCTATTAACAGAGTTGTTTAGTAACCTGGTCACAAACGCTGTCAAGTACAACGATAAAGAAGAACCGAAAGTAGAAATAGGTTGGGAGGAAAAGTCGGATAAATACCTGCTCTGGGTTAGGGATAATGGAAGGGGAATAAAAGATAGGTACCTGGAAAAGATCTTTAAAGTTTTCGAAAAACTTAACCCCCGGGAAAATCCTGAGGGAACGGGGATAGGTTTAGCCGTCTGTAAAAGAATTGTTGAGGAGCATAGGGGTGATATCTGGGCGGAGTCCGAACTGGGAGAAGGAACGACATTTTACTTCACCTTACCGGCTAGAAAAGAGCAAATGGGAGAAAATATTTCAGGTCGAGAAATGACCAATGGGGTTAATTTTTCTAGGGCAAGTAAATAAAATTTTAAAAAGAATGACCAGGAGGGAAAAATGGGCAACAAAAACAGGTTGGATATCCTATTAGTAGAGGACGAGGACTACGACATAGATTTAACCCAGCGGGCCATTTACAAAAGTGAAGTGGAGTCTAAATTATTCGTAGTAAGAGATGGAGAGGAAGCCCTGGACTTCCTTTACCAGAGAGAAGGATTTGAAGACGTTCCGAAACCCGACCTCATTCTACTCGACTTGAACCTTCCCAAAATAGGGGGTCACGAAGTCCTTGAGTCAGTCAAGGAAGACGAGGCACTGAAAAGCATCCCCGTTATCGTTCTGACTGTATCGGAGCGGGAGGAAGACATCGTCAAGGCGTACGATAGCGGAGCTAGTAGTTACGTTCACAAACCGGTAAACCCGGCGGAATTTCGGAAAGTAATAGAAACAGTCCAGGAGTACTGGAAAATATCCAACCTACCCCCGGAAAACTGAGTTGAAAAGTTTTACCGAGATTCGGAGGACAAATTTCTTCCGAGGTTTAAACATCATTCACTAACCTCGGTGATAAGGTAGATAAAACAACCCACCGTAAGTCCTTTTTAGAAACCGAAAAACCCTTATCGTTTAATTGATGAAGGTAGAAACGAACCTAAGGTAATTTGATTAATAGATAAGGCTGACTGGGGGAGGCGGGTATATATCCCCCGTTCCACTCACCATCTCGGTAGCTCCTGGATCCAAGCCCGCCTTCCCTCCAGCCCCATTCGTTAAATCGAACATTTGGTAAAACAAAAAAATACCCCGCCGTGCCGACGGGGTATTTGATTACCGAAAAAAGTTAGGAAGCTTTTGCCTGTAATTTTTCCCAGTCGTTATCTATGTCCGACTGAATCTCTTCGATAACTTCCTTGTTGCCTGTTTTAAACAAGGCGGAAAATCTCTTCTGAGGTTCCAGCCATTCTTCTACCGGTAGCTTTTCCTTGGGTTCGTAAGTTACCTCGTATTCTCCTTCATCCACCTCGTAAAGTGGCCAGAAACAGGTATCTACCCCTTTCTGAGCTATGTTTACCGCGTCCTTGGGGGGAACTCGCCAGCCAAGTTGGCAGGTCGAAAGTACGTTTAAGAATGCTGGACCATCCCTGTGTATCGCTTTTTCCGCCTTGTCTGATAGATCCTGGAGATGGGAAATAGACGCCTGGCCGACGTAGGGAATTTCATGGGCGGCAACGATTTCTGTTAGGTTTTTCCTCTTTTCCTGTTTGCCGTACCTTTCCTTCCCCGCAGGAGCGGTTGTCGTGGAAGCACCTTTTGGGGTAGCGCTTGATCGCTGGATACCCGTGTTCATATACGCCCCATTGTCCAGAGTAACGTAAGTGAAATTGTGACCGCGTTCCAGTGCCCCTGATAGTGATTGAAATCCGATGTCGTAGGTTCCACCGTCCCCGGCAAAAGCAATGAAATTTACGTCTTCGTCGATCTTACCCTTTCGCTTCATGGACCGATAAGCAGACTCTGCTCCACTGATAGTCGCGGCGGCGTTCTCGAATGCGTTGTGAATCCAGGGAATATTCCAGGCTGACGTCGGAAACCTTGTTGTGGCCACCTCCAGGCAGCCCGTGGCGTTTGAAGCAACTACCGGAACGTCGGTGGAGTTAAGGATCGTTCTTACCGCAATCGGCAGACCACAGCCCGAACAGAGCGAATGTCCGCTTTCGAATTTTCGCTTCTTCTCTTCTCTTTTTGCTAAGGTCTTTAAGTTGACCATGTTTATTTATACCCTCCCATTACTGTCTCGCACCGATGTAGCGCATTTTGTCTTCCAGATCCGGGTTTTCCAGGTCCTCGAATACACCGGCAATTTGATCCTCTTTTATATCTCTGCCACCTAGTCCATACGTGTAGTTATAAAGTCGTGGTTTCGTCTTTCCTTCCGACAAAGCCGAGCTAATTTCCAGGTAAAGAGGGCCGGAAGATCCGAATGACAGTGACCTATCCAGCACTGCAACTGCTTTCTTATCCCTTAAGGCTTTTCTGATCTCTTCATCTGGGAATGGTCGGAATAACCACGGTTTCAATAGTCCAACTTTCTTTCCTTTTTCTCTTAATTCATCAACTACGACTTTAGCCGTACCTGCGGTGGACCCGAGAATAACTACGGCGTAATCGGCGTCGTTCAGCTTGTAAGTTTCGACCAGTCCGTCGTAATCACTACCCGAAAGTTCGTTGAACTCTTTCTGTACTTCCCGGAATCTGTCGGGGACGTTACTCATGGCCTCTACCTGCTGGAGCTTGTGTTCAAAGTAGTAGTCGGGCATGTCGAACGGGCCCTGTGTGGTGGGGTTTTCAACGTCGAGTAGAGGATAGCGGGCGTCGTATTCTCCAACGAACTCGCTTACTGCCTGATCGGGTAGGAGTTCAGCCACCTGAGCCGTGTGGGTCAACGTAAACCCGTCAAGTGTCACCATCACGGGAAGTAAAACGTCTTCGCTTTCCGCCAGTCGCTGCGCCATGAGAGTAAACTCGTAAGCTTCCTGAGCGTCCTCCCCGTAGATCTGAATTACCCCGCTGTCCCTGGCCGCCATCGAATCCGAGTGATCACAGTGAATGTTTATCGGACCGCTCAGGGCTCGGTTGGCGACCGCCATGACTATCGGTGTTCTCATGGAAGCAGCTATATAAACGATTTCCATCATAAGTGCTAAACCCTGGGAGGCCGTGGCAGTCATAGTCCTGGCACCGGCCGCTGCTGAACCGACGCAGGCGCTCATGGCCGAGTGCTCCGATTCGACCGTTATGACCTCGGAATCGACCTTTCCATCTGCTACGTACTGGGAAAAGTATTCTACTATTTCTGATTGCGGTGTAATTGGGTACGCGGCTACTACGTCTGGTTCTACTTGCTTCATAGCGTTAGCCACAACCTGGTGACCCGTTAATACTTCTTTATTACCGTTACTCATCCTCTGATACCTCCCCCTCAGGCTCCATAGAAATGGCGTCTACGGGACAAACTTCGGCACATATCCCACAACCTTTACAGTGCTCGTAATCTATTCCCTGTATTTCCTCCTCGGCAATATCGAAAGAAGCATCTGGACAGTTGACCCAGCACTGAAGGCATTGAATGCAAGTCTCTTCGTCCCAAATAGGCCTCTCCGATCTCCAGTCTCCGGTTTTATTAAGCTCGGGAGTAGCTCCACCAGTTATTACTCCGCCAATAGGTATTTCGTCGTACTTCTTAAGCTCAAATTCTGCCATATGTCCTCCTGTTTTAGTTAACTTAAGGTCTCGTAACCAACTTCAAATGCTTGGAGGTTCATTTCGACTATTTCTTCCGGAAGCTTCTTGGATAATGCCTTCTTTACTTCCGCTTCCGCTACTCCGTAATCCGTTCCCAGAACGGAAACCAGTGCACCTAGCATAGGAATGTTGGCGTAACCACTACCGGCCTCCTCGGCTATCTGGGAAGCATCCAAAGTTAAAATCTTCCCGGTAAACCCGGTTTCGTCTTCTACTTCTTCGGGACCCTTGGAAGTATTGACGAGCAATACTCCGTCCTCGGACAACCCCTCCGTCGGATTTGCGGCCTGAAGCAATGTGGGGTCTACGACGGCAACTACCTCCGGTTTATCTACACCGGAGTGAACCCTGATCTTTTCATCGGATACCCTGTTGTAAGCCCTTATGGGCGCCCCACTTCTTTCAGGACCGTATTCGGGAAAAGATTGAACGAACTTACCTTCCTGAAGGTTAATGTCAGCAAGTAATTGAGAGGCGGTTTTTGCTCCCTGACCGCCCCTACCATGCCATCTAATCTCCTTCATTGAAAACCCCCTTGTGCTATATTGTTGATAATTAGTCTTCCTCTGAAAACTGTATAAATCTTACAATATCATCATACCATCTGCAATCTAAGGGGATTAGCCAAGGTTAATAGGACCGACCGTTAGCTGGTCATTAGGAGACATCTGTCCGCGTGATAGCCGAATTAATTCCTTTTCAAGTATGACCTCGAATAATATACTTCATTGCTATGATTGGTGCTATTCCTGGAGCTGTCCTGGTTATTTCGTTTGTTTTTACCGCTGCACTGTTCCTGGGGTCGAGGAACTGGGGGGATCTGGGTAAGTTTGCCGACTTTCTTCCTCTGGTCGTTCCTCTTTCCGCAGGATTTGTTGCCGGTTTTTCCCCTCCGATACTGGGACTACTCGTTAGCCTCGTAATTATCGGTGGGACAAAAAAACTGTCCGGTGGTAATAAATTCTTTGAATACGGGGGGTTTCTGGTCGCCGGGCTGGTTTTTGCACTTATCGGCTTCAGGATTCAGTTTGTTCAGATGGCCCTGACGGGAAGGTACGTTTACTTTACCTGGTTAAGTGTTCCGTTGACCGTGGTCTGGTTGTTGTCAATCTCTAGGTCGGTGGAATTCGTTCACACAGAACTAGATAAAAAGAAGTGGCGGCTTTTTGTCGTTACTTTATTATTTATAGCCCTTTCGTTCCTACTTATCGTTCTTTTGCAGCACGAGCAGAAGCTTAATACTGCCTTCCATCTAGGACTGTCTTTCATCGGAGTGTCTACGAGTTTGCTGTTTTTCGGGCGCAGAAGAGAATTCTCTTCTGCTATCTTCAGACAGTTAGGTTTCATCCTGGCAAGCCTGGCTCTGGTTGGATTAGTCAAATCGCTTACCGCACTCGTTCTACTCGTTCCAATAGCACCACTGGCAATTCCTGCGGCAAGGGGCTCTTTTGCTTTTACCAGGGCCGCGGGTTTGGCGAAATTAGATCCGAGCTTGCTTGATAGAACCATGGAAAAATACCTGGGGTCGAGTTCTCTTGGGATCGCTCTAATTTACATAAGTTTGAGCTACCTAGGGCTGGCTAGCTGGTGGTTTATTCGTTATCCCGGCGTTGTTCAGGCGGCAACGCTATCGCTTGGCATAGTATTTCTACCCACACTGTTTTACCTGGCCCACAGGAGTGTGGTAAAGCTTCGGAACTTGGATCCCGGCCTTGACGAAACGAGGTTAGGTGGCAGAATCTTTGGGACTGTATTCAACTTTAGCACCCTGCAAGAAGCCAGTCGAAAAATTGAACAACTTACCGATTCCCATCCCACCAGTTACGTGGCTACTCCAGACGTAACCGCCGTGGTTCGGGCAACGAATGACGAACTTCTTTCAACTGCATTTTCCAGGGCTGACGTGGTAACCCCGGACGGGTTCGGTTTAATCTGGGCTTCCAGGGTCCACGATATACCACTAACACAACGTGTGGCCGGTATCGACCTTGTAGAAGAGGTGCTGGACGGGAGTCGAGACGTGAAAGTATATCTCCTGGGCTCGGAACCGGGAGTAGCGGAAAAGGCGGGGAAAAAGATGTGCGAAAAATACGGGGGAATCGAGATTGCGGGGACCCATCACGGATATATCCCGGTAGATAATCGGGAGATAGTCTCAGAAATTAACGAGCACGAGCCCGACCTGCTCCTGGTGGGAATGGGAGTACCGAAACAGGAAAAATGGATAACAAAACATGTTGAATCTCTGGATGCAAACGTCGTTATGGGGGTTGGTGGTAGCTTTGATGTGCTATCCGGAAATTTACCCCGGGCGCCTCGATGGATGAGGGAGAAAGGGTTAGAATGGCTTTACCGAATCTGGCTGGAACCCAAAAGGTTGAAAAAGGCCGGATTAATTCCCTACTTCATGGCCAAAGTATACTGGGAGAAGTTGAAATTAATCCTCGAGAACGAAATCCTTTAATTTCAGCTGAATTTTTTCTCTTCCACCCCAATCATTCAGCTCGAGCGTGAAGACAGGATTTACTTTTTCCTGCTCCTTCAATAACGGCAAGTGTTCGCCCATCCCGAATCCAATGCACCCTAGTATTTCGTCGTCCCCGGCAAGCTTCAGTTTCAGGTGATTTTTCGAGCTTCCAACTCTTCTGGCACTGACGATCTTAAGCCGCTCCATCCAGAAGTACGGTTCGGGGTTTCCTATACCAAAAGGAGCCAGTGTCCGTATTTCCCTGTAGAGATCCTTGTTTACCTGGATCGGATCCAGTTCCGCCTCGAGGGTCTTTTTTTCCATCTTTTCGTAGGTGTCAATTCTGGAAGTAGCCCAGTTTTTTAAACACCTTCTCAACGAGTCCAGGGAGGAACTGTCTACCGTGAACCCCCCTGCCATTTTGTGACCACCGAACTTTGTTAAATGACTGGAACAGTGACTTAGCCCCTGATACACATTTAAACCGCCGACCCCTCGCACCGATCCCCGGCAGTTTGGCGTGCTCTTACTAACAGTGACCGCGGGGAGATTAAATTTTCTCGACAGTCGTGAAGAAACCAGGCCAAGAATCCCTGGATTCCAATCTTCCCCGACTACGAAAACCAGCCCTTCTTTCTCCGGTTCGAATCCAGCCTCTTTCACCTGGTTTATAGCTTTTCTCGTAAGTTTGTCCTGAATTCTCGACCTGTCTCTATCGTAGTCAATTAAAGTACGCGCCAGGTGTTCCGCCCTTGCTCTATTGCTGGTAGCTAATAGAAGAAAGCTTACCTGAGGATCCCCGACCCTATTTGCTGAATTCAACTTGGGGGCGATCCTATAGCTTATCGTCTCCGGGCTGATATCCTTGCTTTTACTACTTAGTTCGCCAAGGAGCGCTGAAATACCGGTCACCGGATTTCGTTTCATCTCGTCGAGTCCGGTCTTTACTATCCACCGGTTTTCGTCCTCTCCTTCTACAACTAGAGGGACCAGGTCCGATACTGTCCCGAGGGCAGCGAGTTGAATCAGGTCACTTCTAGTTCCGGAGTTTCCATCTACCTTTTCGAGGAGTCTTTCGACCAGTTTATAGGCAACACCGGCGCCTGACAGGTGGGGGTTTGGATAGTTAGAGTCCTCTCTTTTAGGGTCAACGATGGCCAGGGCCGGAGGAAGAGTGCTAGAAGGTTCGTGATGGTCTGTAACTATTACGTCTATTCCAAATTTGTTCAGGTGGGAAATTTCCTCGTTCCCTTTTACCCCGCAATCCGTAGTGATAATCAGGTCAAATCCCTCGTCGATCAACCTGGAGGAAACCTTTTTGCTAATCCCGTGTCCAGAATCCCTGCTTCCTACGTCGACTTTGAGTTTACCCGGACCCGGGAGATTTTCCAGACTCTTTAGCCCCCGATAAACCAGAGAAGCACTGCTGAGGCCGTCCACGTCGAAGTCCCCGTGAATGAATATATCTTCTTCTTTTTCTGCCGCCTTTATTACACGGGTTGCAGCACGGGAAATATCAGGAAGTTCTTCAGAAGGATGGAAAACTCCCTCTGGGGCGCCTTCGCCGGCTTCTTTAGTAAGGGTAGTTTTACGAAAGCTTTTTCCGTAGCGGCTAGCTACAAGGTTTGCAAATACACGAGAGCAATTCAGCTCTTCTCTTATTTCGTTTACTAGACTAGTATCTGACTTACCCGGTGTCCAGATACGATCATTGCCGAGGAGGGATTTCATTCACTAGCTAAATATTTGTCCCACCCGTAGACAATAGGGGCGGCAACGTAAATAGAAGAGTAGGTTCCAACGATGACACCTATAAGTAAAGCCAGCGAGAAGGCCTTCAGAACAGGTCCCCCAAATAATACGAGGGCGATAACCGGGATAAACGTCGTAGTCGAAGTACTCAGTGTTCTGGATAGAGATTGGTTGATGCTCTTGTTTATCAGTGAAAAGGTCGACTCTGAACGAGCGGCCCGTTTACTGGAGTTTTCTCGTATTCTATCAAAGTATACGATTGTGTCGTTGAGAGAATAACCGACAATAGTAAGAAATGCCCCAATTGTCGGTAAGTTTATCTCGATGCCGAATATTGCGAATACTGCTAAAGCAATCGTGACGTCGTGTATAACCGCAGCTACAGCTCCTACGGCGTATCTAAGCCTAAATCTCCAGCTTATGTAAAGCAGGATAACCAGCAGGGCAAGGCCGATAGCCTGAAGAGCTTTAACCTGAAATTCGCGGCTGATCTGCTGGCCCACGGAGTTTAGACTAATTTCCTCTTCTTGAACTTTAAAGGAATTCGCCAGAGATTCTCGTAATTTGTTCACCAGAACCTCGTTACTACCCACGTCCGCTTTGGTGTCAATATAGATCGTATTTGATTTTCCCGCACTCTGCAGTTGGCTATCTCTCAACTCGGAAAGTCCTTCAGTCGAGGCCAGAAACTTTCTGATTCGGGCTATTGAGACCTCTTCTTGAAAAGGAACGGTGATTTTTGTTCCTCCCTGAAAATCAATTCCCAGGTTCAACCAGGGCCAGCTCGAGTCTCTCAACCCGGAATTGACTAACGGAGTAGCTAAGATTATCCAACCAATTATAACGACAATTACTGACAGGGTAGACCAGTACTTTGCCTTGCTCAATAAATCCAGATCGAAGTTCATTGGGCCTCCTAATGAAAGAAGCTTTTCTAATCTTATCGGCTTCCATCCGCCCCGGTTAACGGATAACTTCAGTATATTTTACGGGATTAACCTAGGTTGTCAACGCGCCGAGCGTATTTTGACTTTATTCTACTTGCTTTGTTTTCATGGAGCGGACCTTTACTTGCCGCTCTGTCCGCTACCCGCATTAGCTCGGGGAGTAGTTCTTTGGCACCTTCTTCGTCTTCCGCCTCTAGTAACTTATCCATCTTTTTAGTAACCTGTTTTAACCGTTCCTTCCGTCTTTCGTTTCGCTTTCTTCGCTTCTCATTCTGCCTTAATCTTTTCTTTGCCGATTTTATAACTGGAATTGTGCTTCACCTCTTTTTCCCTAAGGGATTAATCTTTTGAGATGTTAATTTAAGCGGGTGATGAAATCAAGTGAGGAGTTCTAATATCCGAGCGATTAAACCGACTACCGATTAACTTCTGGGTCCCGTTTTGTAAAATAC
>JBDGQU010000064.1:0-1277 GCA_042218715.1 Bipolaricaulia bacterium
TCCATGTTTTTCCGCTTGGTGATGTCGGTAATGATCCCTTGGATGTTTTTTAGCTGGCCATCTTCATCGAATATACCCCTTCCTCGCTCCCAAACCCATTTTACCTCTCCCTCTCTGGTCCTGATTCTGTATTCCAGCCTGAAATGTTGTTTGTTGTTCAAGTGCTTTTGGACCTCTTTCCAAACCTTCTCTTTATCCTTTTCCAAGATAAGGTCACCGTAGGACAATAGAGAGTTATCTATTAGCTCTTCGGGCTCGTAACCAGTCAATTCCTTGCAACCGTTGCTGACGAATCTCATTGTCCATTCTCTGTCGTTGTCACACCTGTATGCCATCCCCGGGAGGTTTTTTATTAGTATCGATTTCTCCCGTCTCTGCTTTTCTAGTCTACTTTGAGCCCGTGTTTTTTCCGTTATGTCTCGATTGATTGACAGGTTGGCTTGTCTTCCTTCGTAATCTATCGGGGTTGCCACTACCTCGGTCCAGTATTCAGTGCCGTCCTTTCTTTCTTTCTTCTCGGTAAAACTGACGATCTCGCCCCGGGACAGTTTCTCGTTTGCCTCTTCGTAGTCCATATCAGGAGGAGGCTCCAATGACAAATCTTCTATCATATTCATCCCCACAAGCTCCTCCTGGGAATATCCTGTCTGCTCAACCGCAGTAGTATTAACCTCCAGTATCCTCCCGTGCGCCTCTCCTCCCATTGCAAGGATAAAGATAGCGTCTCCGAGTTCTTCGAAGTATTTATGGTATCTATCCCTGCCTTGCTTCAATTCTTCTCTCGCTTTGACCTGGTCGGTGATGTCTTTAATCACCGCTACCATCCCGTCGAAGTTTCCGTCTTCATCGAACAGAGGGCTGGCATTTACTGATAGTAATTTCCGTTCCTCATCAGGCCATTCTATTGCGTGCCTTACGTCGTAGACGGGCTCGCCGGTTTCTTTGACCAACTCAAATGGGAGCTTTTCCGGTGGATAGTCATTACCATCTAAGTCAGTGATTTTCCAGTCGGGGTCATCGTAACTCCTTTCGGTTATCTTGGTTCTTTTAAGCCCTAGCACCTCTTCTGCTTTACTGTTGGCATATACTATGTCGCCTTGTTTATTCACTTCTGTAATGGCTGTAGGGCTCGTTTCGGCAAGTTTCTCGAACGAGACTTGGCTGTCGTGGCGACCTTTATTTCCGGTCATAATCTGCCACCTGTAGGGTTATTGCTTCACAATAAGTAACCATACGTAGAATTAGCTAGGTTTGCAATTAAGGAAGATTCCCAGAAA